>NZ_JXSP01000065.1:0-306 GCF_000946635.1 Micrococcus sp. MS-ASIII-49 | reverse complement strand
GGGGCGAGCCTGTCCATGGCCTTCTTCAACGGCCACGACGCCCGCCGCCGCCTCGCCCCCGGGATGACCGCCATGTTCCAGGGCCGCACGACCGAGTACCGCGGCCGGATCACGCTGAACAACCCGGACTTCGCCCTCCTGGACGACGACGTCGCCCCGGGGGAGGTGGACGTGCGACCGGTCCCGCTCTACCGGGCCACGGGGAAGCTGCCGTCGTGGACGGTCCGCTCCGCCGTCGCCCGGGTGCTCGAGACCGTCGACCTGGGCCGCATCCCGGAACTGCTCACCGAGCGGATCCGCGCGGAG
>NZ_JXSP01000064.1:0-279 GCF_000946635.1 Micrococcus sp. MS-ASIII-49 | reverse complement strand
CGGCGGCCTGCTCGAGGCCCTCGACGCCCGCCTGCCGTTCGCGCTGACGCCCGGCCAGGTGGCGGTGGGGGAGCAGCTGTCCGCCGAGCTGGCCCGGGACGCCCCGATGAGCCGGCTGCTGCAGGGGGACGTGGGCGCGGGCAAGACGCTCGTGGCCCTGCGGGCGATGCTGCAGGTCGTGGACGCCGGCGGCCAGGCCGCCCTGGTGGCGCCCACCGAGGTGCTCGCCGCGCAGCACCACCGTGCCCTGCTGCGCCTGATGGGCCCGCTCGCGGAGGC
>NZ_JXSP01000063.1:0-289 GCF_000946635.1 Micrococcus sp. MS-ASIII-49 | reverse complement strand
GGGGCTGCCCTCGGGGCGACAGCCGGTCACCACGCACGTGGCGCGGATGGCCCACGGCCCGCGCGTGATCGGCCGGGTGTGGGAGCTGATCGCCGAGCACGTGGCGGCCGGCCACCAGGCGTTCGTGGTGTGCCCGCGCATCGACCCCGACGACGCCGACCCGGGTCACGCCAACGTGGAGGAGATGACACCCCGGCTGCGGAGTCTCCCGGCGCTGGCGGGGCTGCGGATCGACGCCGTGCACGGGCGCATGGACCAGGCCGAGCAGGACGCGGCGATGCAGGCCTTC
>NZ_JXSP01000062.1:0-47600 GCF_000946635.1 Micrococcus sp. MS-ASIII-49 | reverse complement strand
TCGGGAAACGGCGGCGTGTCGGCCTGCTTTCGTTCGGGAAACGGCGGCGTCTCGGCCCGTTCTCACCGGGGAGACGGGAGGGCGGAACGGACTGGGCTCAGCACGGAACCGCGAGCACGGCGGCCGCCGTTTCCCGAACGAAAATGCTCCGGGGGCCGCCGTTTCCCGAACGAAAGTGCTCCGGGGGCCGCCGTTTCGTCAACGATAGCGTCGGGGGTCAGGCCGCGCGCAGCCGCGGGGCCGCCTCGGCCAGGCGGCGCATCGCCTCGTCGATCGCATCCGGGGACTTGCAGAACGCCAGCCGCAGCCACGACCGCAGGTGGCCTCCGTCCGGGCGGCAGAGCGCGCCCACGGGGATGCCCGTGACGCCGGCCTCACGCGTCCACCGCACCGCGGCCTCGGCCGCGTCCGTCGCACCCCACGGGGCCAGGTCCACGACGACGAAGTAGCCCGCCGCCGGGACGACCGGGTCCAGGCCCGCCTCCCGCAGGCCCGCCACGAGCCGATCCCGGGCGTCGCGGTACCGCTCGCGCTGGCCGGCGAGGTGCCGTTCGGCGTCGTCGGTGGGCAGATAGGCACCCAGCGCGCGCTGGAAGGCGGGGCCGGAGGAGTAGGTGAGGAACTGCTTGACGGCGCGCGCGGCCCCGACGAGCTCGGCCGGGCCGGTCAGCCAGCCGACCTTCCACCCGGTGACGGCGAACGCCTTGCCCGCGCTGGAGACCGTCAGGGCGATGTCCTCGGCGCCCGCGACCGAGCGCAGGCTGACGTGCTCGCCCTCGTAGACGAGGTGGTCGTAGACCTCGTCCGAGAGGATCAGCACGCCCCGGGACCGGCACAGGGCCACGAGCTCCTCGAGCAGCTCCCGCGGATAGACCGCACCCGTGGGGTTGTGCGGCGTGTTCACGATGAGCAGGCGCGTGCGGTCGGTCATCGCCGCGGCCACCCGCGCCGGGTCCGGAAGGAAGTCCGGCGCCTCCACCGGCACGCTCACGTGCCGGGCGCCGGCCAGGGCGATCGTGGCGGCGTGCGAGTCGTAGAACGGCTCGACCGTGACGACCTCGTCGCCCGGGCGCACGAACGCCAGGACCGTCGCGGCGATGCCCTCGGTGGCACCCGTGGTGATCATGACCTGCGTGGCGGGGTCCTCCGTCACGCCCCAGTGGCGCCGGCGGTGCTCTGCAACGGCCCGCCGCAGCGCGGGGTCGCCCGTGCCGGGGGCGTACTGGTTGGGGCCCGCCAGCACGGCGTCGGCCGCCAGCCGCAGCAGCGCGTCGGGGCCGTCGGCGTCGGGGAAGCCCTGGCCGAGGTTCACGGCCCCGTGCTCGACGGCGAGGCCCGTCATCGTCTCGAACACGGTGGGCACGGGGCCGGCGTCACCGAGCAGGCCCGCGGCCGCCGCCGTGCGACGCCACGGCGCGTCCACGTCGACGTCGTGCGGTGCTGCCCCGGGGGTGGGCTGGGTTCCGTCCATGGCCGCACTGTACCCATCGCCGCGGACCGCACACGGCGGCGCACGCCGCGCCCGGCAGGACCGCGACGCGCCGGGGCCGGACCGGACGGGCGTCCGTCGCCGCCCGGCGCGGCCCCCGCTAGGCTGGCACCCATGCGTCGTGCCGTCTGCCCTGGTTCGTTCGATCCCCTCCACAAGGGGCACGTCGAGGTGATCGCGCGAGCCGCGAACCTCTTCGAGGAGGTGGTGGTCGCCGTGTCCTCCAACCCGGCCAAGACGTACCGCTTCAGCGTGGACGAGCGCATCGCCATGATCGAGGCGACGGTGTCCTCCCTCGCCGGTGTCGTGGTCCGGCCCATGGGCCCGGGCCTGCTGGCCGAGTTCTGCCGGCAGATCGGCGCGGACGCGATCGTCAAGGGGCTGCGCGGCGGCGCCGACCTCGAGTTCGAGGCCCCGATGGCCGCGATGAACCGCCACCTCACCGGGGTCGAGACGGTCTACCTCCCGGCCGACACCCGGTACACCCACGTGTCCTCCTCGCTCATCAAGGAGGTCCACGGACTCGGCGGCGACGTCGCCGAGTTCGTCCCGGCCGCGGTCCTGCGCGGCCTCGACGGCGGGGCCTGACCCCGCCCGGCCCACCCGCGGGCCACCCTTCCGCTCGTCCCACCGCATCCACCGCAGGAGAACCGCCGATGACCGTCCCGCCCCCCTCCCGCCCCCGCACCCGCAAGGCCGTCATCCCGGCCGCCGGCCTGGGCACCCGCTTCCTGCCGGCCACCAAGGCCATGCCGAAGGAGATGCTGCCGGTGGTGGACCGGCCGGCCATCGAGTATGTGGTGACGGAGGCCCGGCGTGCGGGCCTCGCCGACGTGCTGATGATCACGGGCCGGAACAAGCGGGCCCTCGAGGACCACTTCGACCGCCATCCCGCGCTGGAGGCCGCGTTGGAGCACAAGGGCGACACCACGCGGCTCGCGCAGATCCACGAGTCGGACCTGGTGGGGGACATCCACTACGTCCGTCAGGGCGAGGCCCTCGGGCTCGGCCACGCGGTGAACTGCGCACGCCGCCACGTCGGCGAGGAGCCGTTCGCGGTCCTGCTGGGCGATGACATCATCGGCGACGGCGAGGCGCTGCTCGAGCGCATGATCGACGTGCAGCAGCGCCTCGGCGGCTCCGTGATCGCCCTCATGGAGGTCCCGGAGGAGGCCGTCTCGGCCTACGGTGTGGCCGCGGTGGAGGCCGTGCCGGGGGAGGGCGACGACGTCGTCCGCGTCACCGACCTCGTGGAGAAGCCGGCCCGCGAGGACGCCCCCTCCACCCTCGCGATCATCGGCCGCTACGTGCTGGTCCCGCAGGTGTTCGACGTGCTGGACGAGACCCCGCCCGGCCGCGGCGGGGAGATCCAGCTCACCGACGCGCTGCAGAGGCTGGCCACGGAGGACGGCGAAGGCCGCGGCGTGCACGCCGTCGTCTTCGACGGCCGCCGCTACGACACGGGGGACAAGCTCGGCTACCTGCAGGCGGTCATCGAGTTCGGGACGCGGCATGAGGACCTCGGGGCCGACCTGCGGGCCTGGCTCCGGGAGTTCACCGCCGGGCTCTGAGCCGGGCCGGCGACGCGCGGGCCGCGGCCGGCTTTGGCCGAGGCGGACCCACCCGGTAGGATGGGCTGTCGGTCCGTCGTGGCTGGACCCGTGTCCAGGCCGCATCGCACCCCCGCAGAGGGCGTGCGGACGGGCCGTGTACCCCCGCCGTCCCACCCGCCGAGAGGAGCGACCATGGACAGCATCCAGCACCACGGCGCCGACTCGCCGTGGGTGATCCCCGTGCGCGATCTGACGCGCGGGGCCGGAGTCCAGCGCGAGCTGACGGCCGAGTGGCCCGCCCCTGCGGGCGTCTCCACGCCGCTGTTGGGGATCCCCGAGGGGGACCCCGTCGAACTGGACCTGCGTCTGGAGTCGGTGCACGAGGGCGTCCTCGTCACCGGCACCGCGGACGCGACCCTGAAGGGCGAGTGCGGCCGTTGCCTGCGCCCGCTGCACGAGGGGATCACCGTGGACCTGCAGGAGCTGTACCTCACCGGCACGTCCGAGGACGACGCCGGCGAGCAGCCGCTCGTGGTGCGCGAGACCGTGGACCTGGAACCCGTGTTCCGGGACGCCGTGGTCATCGCCCTCCCGTTCCAGCCGCTGTGCCGGCCGGACTGCGAGGGCCTGTGCGCCGACTGCGGCATCCGCCTCGAGGACGCGCCCGAGGGGCACGCCCACGAGCGCGTGGACCCGCGCTGGGCCGCCCTGGCCCACCTCGCGGGCACCTCAGAGACCTCCATCACCGAGACAGAAGAGAGATAGTCGTGGCAGTCCCGAAGCGGAAGATGTCCCGTGCCAACACCCGTGCCCGCCGGTCGCAGTGGAAGGCCACCGCGCCCGCCCTGGTGAAGTCCGTCGAGAACGGTCGCGTCTCCTACCGCCTGCCCCACCAGGCCGAGCTGAAGACCGACGCCGCCGGCACCCCCCTGTTCTTCGAGTACAAGGGCCGCAAGGTCGCCGACGCCTGAGATGGCGTCCCCGTCGGCTCGTCGCGGGCCTGAGCCCGCGCCCGAGCCAGAAGAGCTGTTCGAGCGTCTCGGCGTGCACATCACCGCCGGGACGCTCGAACGCGCTCTGACGCACCGCTCGTTCGCCTACGAGCAGGGCGGGCTGCCCACCAACGAGCGCCTCGAGTTCCTCGGGGACTCGGTGCTGGGCTACGTGGTCACCGACCACATCTTCACGGTGTACCCGGACCTGGCCGAGGGCGACCTCGCCCGCCGCCGGGCCGCCGTCGTGTCCACGCGTGCCCTGGCGAAGGTGGCGCGCCGGATCGGCATCGGCCCGTTCGTGCGCCTGGGCACGGGGGAGCGCCGCACCGGCGGGGCGGACAAGGACTCGATCCTCGCCGACACCCTCGAGGCGCTCATCGGCGCCGTCTACGTGGACCACGGGGCCGTGGCCGCGGCCGCACTCGTGCACCGCCACGTGGTGCCGCTGCTGGACGAGCCGGACCTGCTGCGCGAGAGCACCGACTGGAAGACGGTCGTGGCCGAGGCCGCCAGCCGCCACGGTCTCGGCGCCGTCCGCTACGCGATCGAGGGTCAGGGCCCCGCGCACGACCCCCGCTACCGGGCCACCCTCGTCGTCGGCGAGCGCGAGTACGGCTCCGCCGTCGCCAGCTCCAAGAAGCAGGCCGAGCGGGACGCCGCGGCCGCCTCCTGGCCCGCCCTCGAAGCGGGCCTGCCGGCCGCGGGGCGCTGAGCCCGTGCCGGAGCTGCCCGAGGCCGAGGTCGTCCGGCGCGGCCTGGCCCGGTGGGCCACGGACGCCGTCGCCGCGGAGCTCGAGGTCCTCGACCCCCGCTCGCTGCGTCGCAGCCCCGGTGGTGCGGACGCCCTCCGGGAGCGGCTGCGAGGCGCCCGACTGGCCGAGCCGGCTCGCCGCGGCAAGTTCCTCTGGCTGCCCCTGGCCGAGGGCGACGACGCCGTCGTCGTGCACCTGGGGATGAGCGGGCAGATCCTCGTGGACGGACCGGGGGCCGCCGACCAGCGACACCTGCGCCTGCGCCTGCCCGTCACCGCCGCGGACGGGTCCGCCCGCGAGCTGCGGTTCGTGGACCAGCGGATCTTCGGCGGCTGGTGGCTCGACGCGCTGCGGCCCGACGACGCCGCCGGCGGCGAGCGGATCCCCACCACGGCCGCCCACATCGCCCTGGACCCGCTGCACCCGCTGTTCGACCCCGTGGCCGTGCACGCGCGCCTGGCACGGCGCCGCTCCACCCTCAAGCGCGCGCTGCTGGACCAGTCGCTGGTCTCCGGGATCGGCAACATCTACGCGGACGAGGCCCTGTGGGGCGCCCGCCTGCACCCCGAGCGGCCGACCGAGCGCATGCGCCGGGCTGACACGCTGCGCCTCCTGGCGGCCGTCCAGGACGTGATGCGCCGGGCCCTGGAGGTGGGGGGCACGAGCTTCGACGCGCTCTACGTCAACGTGGACGGGCGATCGGGCTACTTCGCCCGCTCCCTGGCGGCCTACGGGCGCACCGGGCAGCCGTGTCGCCGCTGCGCCGCCGAGGGGGTCGACTCCCGCATCGTGCGCGAGCCGTTCATGAACCGTGCGAGCCACCTGTGCCCGCGCTGCCAGCCCAGGCCGCGCCGTCGCCGGGCCGCGGTGGCCGACGCCTGACGGGGCGTCCGTAGACTGGGCTGACCCCCGACCTCGAGCAGGAGACACGAGTGAGCCATCCCCCGGCCGCGTCCTGGACGCCCGAGCCCCTGCCGCGTCCCGAGTCCCCGCGCGACGACGCCTCGTCGGTCGCGCGGCGCCGCCGGCGCTGGCCGTGGGTCGTCGGCGTGCTCGCCGTCCTGCTCGCGGCGCTGCTCGGTCTGGGCGCCTGGTACGCGGGCTCGCTCGGGCGCACCTTCGACGACCACCGGCAGACGGTGGACGTGGGGGCGCTCGAGCAGGCGGCCGGCAACGGCCCGCTGAACGTGCTCGTCCTGGGCTCCGACTCCCGCGAGGGCGAGGGCGAGCAGGACATGGGCCAGCGCTCGGACACCATGATGCTCGTGCACATCCCCGCGGACCGACGCCAGGTCTACGTCATGTCCGTGCTGCGGGATTCGTGGGTCACCGTGCCCGGCCACGGTGAGGCGAAGATCAACTCGGCCTTCGACACGGGCGGCTACGCGCTCGCCGTGGACACGGTGGAGCTGCTGCTGGGAGTGCCGATCCACCACGTCCTCGAGGTCGACTTCCAGGGCTTCCGGGGCGTGACGAATGCGCTGGGCGGCGTCGAGGTCTGCAACCCGCAGGCCTTCTCCTCCGGTCAGGCCAACCCCTCGTACTACCCGCGCGGACACATCCTGCTGCAGGACACCGCCGCCCTGCGCTACGTGCGCGAACGGCACGCCTTCGACGACGGTGACGTCACCCGCGTGAAGAACCAGCAGCGTTACCTGGCCGGGGCGATGGACCGCTTCCTCAGCCCGCAGATCCTGGGCAATCCCGCCCGCACCACCGAGGTCGTCGCCACGTTCTCCGACCACCTCGGTGTGGACGAGGGGCTCACGTCGGGCGTGATCGCCTCGCTCGCGTGGCAGCTGCGCGACGTCCGCGGCGAGGACGTCGAGATGTTCACGGTGCCTCGCAAGGGCTTCGCGGAGGGGCCGAACGGCGACGCCATCGTCGAGCTCGACGAGGACAAGCTGGCGGACCTGCGCTCCGCCCTCGCGGACGACGACGTCCAGCGCTATGTCGACGAGCACGAGCCCCAGAAGGAGAAGAAGGCCCAGGCCGCCGGCGGGCCCGCCCCCGTGCTGACCCTGCTGACCGGCACCACGCCCGCACCCGCCCTCGGGGAGGACCCCTGTGACGACTGAGCCGCGCCGCCCCCGCCTCCTGCTGGTCTCCCACTCCTACCGGCCCGAGCGCACCCCGCCCGCGCGTCGCTGGGGTGCGGTCGTGGCGGCGCTGCGGTCGGCGGGCTGGGACGTCGACGTCGTCGCGCCCGGGGGTGTGCGCCCCTTCGCCGGGCCCGACGGCGAACACGTCCTGCCCACGCCTCGCCTGCCCCTGGGGGAGGCCGGTCGCAACGGTCGCTTCGCCGAGGCGGTGGTGCACGCCCTGCTCGCCATCCCCCGTGGGATGGCCACCCGACGCCCGGACGTGGTGGTGGCCACCGTGCCCGCCCTGCCCGTGGTGGTGCCCGGCGTCGTGCTCTCCCGCCTCTGGCGCCGCCCCCTCGTGCTGGAGATGCGCGACGCCTGGCCGGATCTCGCCCACGAGGCCGGGGTGCACCAGGGCCTGCTGGGCGCCGCGATGGAGCGTGTCGTGACCGGCGGTCAGCGCGCGGCCCGACTCGTGGTGACCGTCACGGACGGCTTCGCGGAGACGCTGCGCGGGCGGGGGGTCGAGCGTGCCGAGACCTTGTGCAACGGCGTCGAACTCGCAGGCCTGGCGTGGGCACCTGCTCGGAGGCGCGAGCCCGGGGACCTGCACGTCCTCTACCTCGGCAACATGGGTGAGAGCCAGGGGCTCGAACGGCTCGTGGAGGCGGCGGCCGAACTCCGCCAGAGCCGGCCAGGGGTGCGGGTCCGGCTCGTCGGCGCCGGCACTCGGCGCGGCGAGCTCGAGGCGCGTAACGCGGAGCTCGGCTCCCCGGCCGAGATCCTTCCTGCCTGCTACGGCGAGGATGCGGCGGCCCAGTACGCCTGGGCGGACACACTCGTCGTGGCGCTGCGGCCCGACTGGCCCAGCTTCCGCCACACGGTGCCGTCGAAGACCTACGAGGTGCTCGCCGTCGGCCGGCACGTCACCGGGATGGTCACCGGCGAGGCGGCCCGCACCCTCGAGGACGCCGGGGGAGCCGACGTCATCGGCCCACGGGTAGCTGACCTCGTCGCGCATCTGACCGCGCTCGCCGACGATCCGGCTCGCACTGACGTGGGGGAGGGCGGCCGCCCGTGGGTCCGACGGCACGCGGACCTGCCGAGCGTCGCCCGGCGTTACGTCCGGCTGCTGGGGCAGCTCGTCCCCGACTACAGGAGACACGCATGACCTCCATCCTCCTCGATTCCGTCCGCGCACTCGGCCACGCGCCACTCGTCCTGCGGACGGTGGTCGACCACCTGCGGGACGACCCGGCGGTCCTGGGCCTGCAGATCAGCCGTCGCCTGCCGCTCGCGGCACGCGTGGGCCTGGGGCGCCTGGCAGAGTCCCTGCCCGCACGCCCCGGCGTGGTCTTAGGCGCCGTGGGTCTCGCGGCCGCCGGCCGGCACGTGGACCTCCTCGAGCACGTCGAGGCGGTCCTGCCGTCCGCCGGCGCGCCAGATCGGGTGCGACTGGCGGACGTGCTCACGGCCGCGCAGGAGCCTGACCGGGCCCAAGCCGTCCTCGACGCCGTGCCCGTCGACACGCCGGGCTTGGCCGCCGCAAGGGCCCGCGTGGCCTGGCACCGCGGTGACGTCGAGGCGGCCATCTCCCTGCTCGGCGGCACCGGCCGGGACGGTGTCGTGCGAGCCCGGCTCGCCTCCGAGGTGCGTGCTCTGCGCGGGGGCGCCCTGCCGTTGCCGCGGGCAGACCGGGACCGGGCCGTTGGATATCGGCCCCGCCCGGGCTCGGCACTGTTCGTCCTGACCAACTCCCTGCCGCACACCGGTTCCGGATACGCGCAACGCAGCCACAGCCTCGCGTGCGCGCTGCGGGACGAGGGCTGGCACGTAGAGGCCGTCACCCGGCTCGGTTGGCCGGTCCAGACCGGCGTGCTCACCGCCGCCCGACGCGACATGGTGGACGGCATCGTGTACCACCGCCTCCTGCCCTCGAGCCTGGCCCGGGGATTCGACGGACGGCTGGCTCAGCACGCGCGGATGCTCCTCGATCTGGTCCTCGAGCGCCGCCCGGCGGTCCTGCACACCACCACCCACTGGGTCAACGCCGTGGTGACCCGCGCGGTTGCGGAGGCCGTGGGCGTCCCGTGGGTGTACGAGGTGCGCGGGCAGCTGGCGGACACCTGGGCCTCGACGCGCGGACCCGAGGCGCTGCGCTCCGACCGCTACGCCCTGTTCACGGCCCGCGAGGAGGACGCCGTGCGTTCTGCCGACGGCGTCGTGACGCTCGGTGAGCAGATGGCCCGCCGCATCGCCGCGGCCGGCATGGACCGGGACGCCATCGTGCTCAGCCCTAACGGGGTGGGGGGCGCCTTCCTGGAGGAGCCCGCCCCACGCGAGGATGCTCGCCGCCGTCTCGGGCTGTCCATGGACGACGAGATCGTCGGCACCGTCTCCTCCGTGGTGCCGTACGAGGGACTCGACGACCTTGTGCGTGCCGTCGCCGCGCTCGTCGACGAGAGGCCGCGCCTGCGGCTGGCCGTGGTGGGGGACGGCGTTGCCCTGCCGGCCCTGCGCCGGCTTGCGGCCGACCTGGGGATCGAGGATCGGCTGCTCGCGCCGGGACGGGTGGACCGTTCCCTGGCTCCCGTGTGGCACCAGGCCCTCGACGTCTTCTGCGTGCCTCGCAAGGACACGGGCGTGACCCGGGCGGTGACGCCCATGAAGCCGCTGGAGGCCATGGCCACGTCCCGGCCCGTCCTCGTCTCGGACCTGCCCGCGCTGAGCGAGATCGTCGAGGACGGCGTGACCGGACGGGTGCTGCCGGCCGAGGAACCGGAGGCGTGGGCCGCCGCCCTGGCGGCGCTACTCGACGACCCCGCCGCGGCCCGCGGCCTCGGAGCCAGGGCGCGGGAGTGGGTGCTCGGGCATCGGACCTGGGCGGCGAACGCCCGGCGCTATGACGCCCTCTACCGGCGCCTGGGCGTGACGGCGCCGTCTGCCTGAACTGATCCCTATACTCGACAGAGCATCACGGGGAGTCCGGCCCGCGCCGGATTCTGCCCTTGCCACCGCTTAGACGAACGAGGACCTCTAGATGACGACGCAGATCAAGGACGTGGCCGTGATCGGCCTGGGCTACATCGGGCTGCCGACAGCTGCCATCCTGGCCGAGAACGGCGTGCGTGTGCACGGCGTGGACGTCAGCCAGCGCACCGTGGACGCGGTCAACGCAGGCACCGTGCCCTTCGTGGAGCCGGACCTGGCGGACTTCGTGGAGCGCAACGTCAAGGCCGGTCGACTGTCCGCGTCCCTCAACACGCCGCAGGCCGACGCGTACATCGTCGCGGTCCCGACGCCCTTCAAGGACGGCCATTCGCCGGACCTCGGCTACATCGAGGCTGCGGCCCGCGGTCTCGCCCCGCAGCTGCGCGGCGGCGAGCTCGTGATCCTGGAGTCCACCTCGCCCCCCGGCGCCACCGAGCACATGGCCGCCGTCATCCGCGAGGCACGGCCGGACCTGGACGGCGTCACCCTGGACTTCGCCCACTGCCCGGAGCGGGTGCTGCCCGGCCGGGTCATGATCGAGCTCGTCACGAACGACCGCATCGTGGGCGGGTCCACGCCGGAGGCCGCGCAGCGCGCCAAGCAGCTGTATGAGGCGTTCTGTCAGGGGGAGATCCTCGTGACGGACTGCGTCACCGCGGAGATGGCCAAGCTGGTCGAGAATTCGTTCCGTGATGTGAACATCGCCTTCGCGAACGAGCTGTCCCTGATCTGCTCCGACCTGGGGATCGACGTGTGGGAGCTCATCGAGCTTGCCAACCACCACCCCCGTGTCAACATCCTCCAGCCGGGCCCCGGCGTGGGCGGCCACTGCATCGCTGTGGACCCGTGGTTCATCGTCGACGCCGCACCGCAGACGGCCCGCATCATCCGTGCGGCCCGCGAGATCAACGACGGCAAGCCGAAGTGGGTCGTGGACCAGGCCAAGGCCGCCGCGTTCGACGTGCAGCAGGCCACCGGCCGTGCCCCCGTGGTGGCCGTCCTCGGTCTGGCATTCAAGCCGAACATCGACGATCTGCGTGAATCGCCTGCCCTGAACATCGCGATCGAGGTGGCGCAGCAGTTCACCGGTTCGCGCATCCTCGTCGTGGAGCCGCACGTGGAGGAGCTGCCCGCTGCGCTGGCCGGCCGTGACAACGTGGAGTTGGTCCCGGCCGAGGACGGCATTCGGGAGGCGGACGTCGTCCTGCTACTGGTGGACCACGATGCGTTCGCCAGCCTCGGTGCCACCACCGAGGGCAAGAAGGTCATCGACACGCGCGGCCAGTGGCGCTGACACGAACTCGGCACCTGTGGCGGGGCGGTCGGTGACGGCTGCCCCGCCCCGTATGTCCCAGACGGGCAGTACCACGACCAAGGAGGACAACATGCGCCTGCTCGTGACCGGCGGCGCCGGATACATCGGGTCTCACTTCGTCTCCGTAGCACGGCAACAGGGCCGGGCCGACATCGTCGTCGTTGACGACTTCTCGACAGGCCTCAGACAGCGCGTTCCGGCCGATGTCCCCGTGTACACGATCGACCTCGCGAGCGACGCGGCCGTAGCTGCGCTGACCACTCTCCTTAAAGAAGAGTCGATTGACGTCGTCGTTCACTTCGCCGCGAAGAAGGTCGTCGCGGACTCCGTCGTGCAGCCGGAGGATTATTTTCGGTCGAACGTCGGTGCAACTGTAAACGTGCTGGCTGCCATGAGAGCTGCGGGAGCCGCGTCGATGATCTTCTCCTCGTCGGCAGCGGTCTATGGTGAGCCGGACTCGTCGATCGTGTTCGAGGACACCCCGACGGTGCCGATCAATCCGTACGGCCAGTCCAAGCTCGTGAGTGAGCTAGCTCTCGCGAACGCTTCCCGCGCCTGGGGTCTCCGGGCGGTGGCATTGCGCTACTTCAATGTCGCCGGCGCGGAAGACGCCATTCTGGCCGATACCACGACGACGAACCTCATGCCGGCGATCCGTGATGTCATCACTCGCGGCCAGCGTCTCTCGGTCTTCGGCGACGATTACCCCACCGTCGACGGCACATGTGTACGCGATTACGTCCACGTCGTCGACCTGGCCGAGGCGCACCTGGCGGCCCTGCCGGCGGTCCAGGGCAGCACCGACCCAGCGACCCGGATCTACAACGTGGGCACCGGAAGCGGAAGCAGCGTTCTCGAAGTCGTAGATGCCTTCCGCCGCCGCCCCGGCGTGGATCTTGATTACGACATCCAGCCCCGCCGCCCGGGTGACCCGGGGGCCTTGACAGCCAACGTCTCGCTCATTGAGAAGGAACTCGGATGGGTAGCACGTTATACGCGCGATGACATTGTCACGTCCGTCATCGACTTCCCGCCCCGGCTCGTCACCTGACTGCTCGTCGCAGAGACGCCAGACCTGCCCCGCCGATTACAGCACCCGAGGAATCGCACCCATGATCCAACTCTTTCTTCGCTTCTCACGACGCCAGCAACTCGTCATGGGGCTTTTTATTCTGCTCGCTGTCGTGGGTTCGGTACTCGCCTTCCTGGTGGACCACGCGATCCTCATCGTCGCGCTGTTCTGGATGTTGTGCGCTGCGGTGTTCGTAATGATCATGTATCACCGCCGTCTCAACGCAAAGATCACCGGCACCGCCCGTGCTGCACGCATGGGGTCTTCCGCTGTGGCGGGCCGCGGGGGTACGCGGCCCGCCACGGGGCGTCGAATATCGACGCAAGAGTCGCTCGACTCGCTCCAGGCCGCTTTCGCCCGCCGGAGGACCGTCGCCGCGGGCCTGCCGCTGGCGCGCAAACTCATCCAGGAACGCGGGGACCTCAGTGGCGCGCGGGAGGTGCTGGATCAGCTTCGTGGAAAGTCGGGCCTGACCGACTCTGAAGAGAACTTCGTTCGTCGCGTCGACTCTCTCAACCGCCTTCTTGAAGCGGACTACCCGCTTCCCGCACGTCACCGCACCTGCAATTACCTCCCCGTGCGAGGCCGGGTGCTCTACGCCGTGGGCATGTCACCCGTGTCTGTGACCAATGGCTACACGTCCCGGACCAAGGGCGTCGCCGCAGGGCTCGTGGCCCAAGGGCTGGACGTGGTCGTAGCGCCCCTGCCAGGCAAGCCTTGGGACAAGAAGTCGGTCGTCCCCGGGCGGCGAGTGCCTGTCAAGCAGCGTCGTGATGTGTCGGAGATCGACGGCGTACGCCACGTGCACAACCCTGGTCTCCCTGCATGGGAGGGCGATCTCGACGTCTTCTTCCAGGTGGCTGCCGATGCGTACGTCCGCGAAGCCATGATCGAGAAGCCCGAGTTCATCCTGGCCGCCTCGAACTATCTGTCCGCTCTGCCCGCCCTGATCGCAGCCCGTCGGCTCGGGGTGCCGTTCGTGTATGAGATGCGCGGATTCTGGGAAGTGTCTGCGGCATCCGTCCGGCCGGGCTGGGAGCAGTCGGACCAGTATCGGCTTGACCGCCGCTATGAAGACCTCGTCGCCCGCGAAGCCGACCGAGTGGTCGTCATCACGGATGAGATGCGTGAAGACCTTGCTGCCCGCGGCATCGATGCGGACAAGGTCACCGTCGCGCCCAACTGCGTTGACCCAGAGGTGTTCGCCCCTCTTGGCAAGGATCACGCGCTCTTGCGCGGCCTGGGATTCACCGATACGGAGGCTCCGGTCGTGGGTTTCGCGGGCAGCGTCATCGATTACGAAGGCCTCGATCTCGTCACCGACGCGCTCGCGACACTCAAGGCAGAGGGAGTCCGGTTCAACTTCCTCATCATCGGCGGGGGCGCATATCTCGATACGTTGAAGGCGAGGATCGCCACACGCGGTCTTGATCCTGAGACGCGGTTCGTCACGAACGTTCCGAACGCAGACATGCCAGCGTACCTCTCGAGCATCGATGTGTTCCCCCTGGCCCGGAAGTCCTTGCCGGTGACCGAGCTCGTTTCGCCATTGAAGCCGCTGGAGGCGATGGCGGTCGGCGGGGCGGTGGTCCTCTCCGATGTCTCGCCGCACAAGGTGTTCTGCGGGCCTGATGGAGACACTGCGGTCAGTTTCCAGAAGGACGACCTGGCGAGCCTCGTCGAGCGTCTGCGCGAAACTCTCGCCGCCCCAGATGCTGCTCGCGCCATGGGGGTTCGTGCTCGACGCTGGGTCAAGGAGAATCGGCGCTGGCCAGTCACGGGCGAGCGCATCGCCGCTTCACTAATGGCCTTGGCCGAGGAGTTCCGGGCCTCACTGGACGACGCAGAACGCCCGCTCACCGATTACACAGTCGCCTTCATCGGCGACGAATTCACGACGGACACCTTCGTCCCCGAGTTGACCGCCTTGCGTGTGCGGCCTGAGGACTGGCGCGAGACCTTCGAAGACCACCGCGTGGATGCGCTGTTCATTGAGTCCGCTTGGCGAGGCAACGACAGCGCCTGGACCGGGATCATTGGGTATTACGATGACGAGACTCACGCGCCGGTGGTCGAGCTGATCGCGCATTGCAGGCTTCACGGAATCCCCGTGATGTTCTGGAACAAGGAGGATCCGGTCCATTTCAACCGGTTCAAGCGCACCGCAGCCCTGTGCGACTACGTGTTCACGACGGACGCGCGCACCATTGTTGATTACAACGCGCTTCCGGACAACCAGATCACGACCGTCGCCTCGGCCCCGTTCGCGGCGCAGCCTCTGTTGCACAACCCGCTACCCAGCACCCGGGCACAAGACGAAGCTATCGCGTATGGCGGGACCTACTACGGGGACAAGTATGCGACCCGTAAACAGGGGCTGGATTTCCTGTTCTATGAGTCTGCCCCACACGGCTTGGCGATCTACGAGCGGGTGCACAACGATCCCAACTCGCCGTACCGCCTGCCGGACCGTTTCCGCCGGTACGCCCGAGGAAGCCTGAGCTATCCCGAGATGTGCCAGGCCTATAAGGCCCACCCGATCCACCTGAACGGCAATTCGGTGGTGGACTCGCCGAGCATGTTCTCTCGCCGGGTCGTGGAGATCACCGCGTCTGGGTCGACGGTACTCAGCTCTGCGGGCCGTGGCGTAGACGAGACGTTGGCGGGCACCGTCCCGACCGTGACCACCCCCGATGAGGCTGCGGCCTATCTGGAGGGCTGGAAGTCGTCTGAGCAGCGTCGGCACGCCGGCCTTTGGGAGGCGTTCCGCCACGTCTACGAGACGCATACGTGTGCTCACCGTTTGGTGTACATGATGCGCGTCGCTGGGTTCCGAGTCCGCAGTCCGCAGGCCGCGCCGATCGCAGTCGAGTGCGCCGCCGCAGACGTACCGTTGTTCGAGGCCCAGACCATGCGTCCTGCCTTGTACCTGGTGACCGACACAACCGAGGGCGTTGATGCCGCCAGTCCCGTCGTCCTCGCCGCTCTTCCGGAGAGGGTGGCAAAGCTGCAAGAGGCCGGCATCCGGAACGTCGTCATCCACCGTGAGGGCGCCCCTGTTCTGGACGAGCACCTCGTGGAGGACTTCTCGCTCGCTCTGCATTTCGGACCTTGGAAGGCCGTGGGCACTCGCACCGTCGAATGGTCGCCGGGCGACGCACACGTGCGAATCGCTGCCCTGACGGCGGACATCGATGAGGGCACTGTACTGGTGGACGCCGACGTCTACGCCGGCTCAGTTCTCGGGGAGCGACCTGCCCTAGCCGATGACGAGGTCTTTGCCTGGCAGCACGTCGTCGAACACGTCGGCAAGGTGACCTACACGGACTCGACGGCTGTCCCGATCGACACCGCGGTCGTCCACGAGGAGGCAGACCCCCTTCCGCCCGTTGCGTCTGGAGAGGCGGGGCCACCCGTAGGGGAGACTCAGACGGTGCCTCTCAACGTCCTCGTCGCTGGCCATGACCTGAAGTTCCTGCCGCAGATCATGGCGCAGCTCGAAGCCGCGGGTCACCGTGTCATCGTCGACCAGTGGGACGGGCACGATATCCACGACGAGGAACGCAGCCTCCGACTCCTCGCCGAAGCGGATGTCATCTTCTGTGAGTGGGCGCTCGGGAACGTGAAGTGGTACAGCCACCACAAGCAGGACGACCAGCGGCTTGTGGTGCGCCTCCACGCCCAGGAACTTCGCACTCGCTACCTCAAGGACGCCGACCTGTCCGCCGTGGACACCTTCGTGTTCGTGTCACCCGTCGGCATGCGGCGGGCGCAGTTGCTCTTCGGAGTGCCGGTGGATCGGTCCGTGGTCATCGGCAACACCTTCGACTTCGAGCGATTTGCGGCGCCTCGGAACGCACCGGATCCGCATGCCCTCGGTCTTGTTGGCTCCGTGCCACATTCGAAGCGTCTGGACCTCGCGCTCGACGTGACCGAACTGCTGGCGTCGCACGACCCGACTTACCGTCTCGACGTCATGGGTAAGGAGTACCACGAGTACGCGTGGCTCATGAAGCGAGCTGCTGAGCGGAGTTATTTTGAGGCGCAGTATTTGCGGATTGAATCGTCTGCGGTGCTCCGCGAAGCCGTCCGGTTCGGCGGACACTCCTATGACATCGCGGAGTGGTACCGCGCCAAGCCAGGCATCATCTTGTCCACGAGCGACCACGAAGGAACGCATCAGGCGATCGCGGAAGGTGGTGCAGCGGGCTGTGTGCCGGTGATCTTCCCGTGGGCGGGGGCTGAGGCCGTTTACGACGATCGATGGGTCGTCGAGGGCGTCCGCGACGCGGCCGACCGGATCCGCAGGTACTCTTCAGACCCGGCCCTCTTCCTCGAGGAGTCTGAGCGGGCCCAAGCATTCATGCGGGAGCGTTTCTCGCCCGAGGAGATCGGTGCCCAGATCCTGGCCGTGGTAGAGGGTCGGCGGTGACGTAGCGCCGGAGAAAGAAGGGGACCGTCTCTCGTGTGAGACGGTCCCCTTCTTTTAATGACCCGTGGTGCCCTTGAGAGCAACGATGCGTTCTGCCTCGGTCGTCTCGTACCGTGCCCGGACTTCGAGCGCTTTCTCTTCCCCGTGCTTGCGTAGGGCGCTCATGAAATAGCTGTAATGCTGCATGACATCGAGGGTGTCTCCGTCTTCGATGATTGCGCCCTCATCCATCCAGACGACGCGGGTGCACATCTCTCGGATCACTCCGGCGGAATGGTTGACGAGGAAGCCTGTGCCAGACCGGGCGATCAGGTCTCGCATTGCTTGATTGGACCGCTCCCGGAAAGCGTCGTCGCCGGTCGCAAGTGCTTCGTCAATCATGATGATGTCGGGTTGCGACGCTACTGAGATCGCGAAGCGCAGGCGGGCCCGCATGCCGGAGGAGTATGTACGCATGGGCATGCGAATGGATTTTCCGATGTCGGCCAACTCAGCGACTTGTGGGATTCGGTCGTGGACCTCGGCTGGGGTCAAGCCCATCGCGAGTAGACCGATACGAATGTTGTCTAGACCGGTGAGGTTGGGCATGAGCGCTGCCCCCACACCCATCAATTGGGGCGCAGAAGCGGCAAAGACCTCCCCAGATGTTGGCGCCTCAACGCCTGCCAGGACGCGGAGCAGGGCACTCTTGCCGGACCCATTGCGTCCGACGAGTCCGATGAATTCGCCCTTCCGTGCGGCCAAGGACACCCCCCTCACAGCATGGACGACGTCCAGTTCACCGCCCCGAGAAAAGAGCCCGCGAGATTTCTCGTCCCGAGCGATCCTCACGGGGTAATCGAGGATGATGTCCGTAGCGAGCAGGTTGAGGCCGCCAGACGAAGCTAGGTGCCCCCCCTCGAACGCTTCCGGCGGCTGCGCATGGTCCTGGTTAGCGGTACTGGTCACGGCCGTACGACTCCTCTCCGAGCCAGAAGACAATGCCGCCGACAATCGTCAGGCACACTGCATACGCGGCGAGCATCGCCCAGCTCGACGCCGGCGGCGTCACCCCCTCGATGATGACCTGACGGTACATCGTGATCAGTACATACAACGGGTTGAGTTGGATGATCGCATGGAGGGCGGGGTGGTTGTCCGTGAAACGCGTTATCGGGAAGATGACTCCGGAGCCGTACATCAGGAGACGGGACACGAACGGCACCATGCGGCTCACATCCGGAAGGAGGGTGCTGAGCCGCGCCAGCAGGAGCATGATGCCGAAGTTTAGGATCACGTGCAGCCCCAGGACACCCGGGAAGACCAGCCAGGACCACTCAGGTGTCTCATGCGGGGGGATCGCTATGACGAGGATGAACATCACTGCGATCGCCGGTAGTCGCTGGAGCACGTCGTACACGAGATCGGCCAAGGGCAGCGCCATGCGTGGGAACCGGAAGGCGCGGGTCAAGGACAGGTTCGACGCGATGGTCCGCGTGCCAGATGTCAATGCGGCGCTGGTCATCTGGAACATGAACACACCCACGATGACGAAGGCGACGAAATTGTCCATTCCGTGGTCGAAACGCAAAAGCAAACCGAAGATCAGCCAGTAGAAGATCGCGTCGAGCATTGGGCGAAGGATGAGCCATACCGACCCGAGACGACTGTCGTCGTTTCCTGTGACGAGCCGTCCTCGGGACTGCCACCAGATGAAGTGTCGGCGTTGCCAGAGCTCCACCAGATAGCGGCGAGGGGCAGGGCGACCTGTGACAGGTGAGAGGTGCGAAGCGTCACCATAAGCCTGGACGGCCGCGGCGCGGAACGCGCTGGCGACGGGTTCGGAGGGTCGTCTTGGTCGCCGTGTGGTCATCGGTTCGCGCCTGCCTTTCTGAGCGTGGGCCACCCGAGTGGGGGACCGGCCGTCGATGCGGGACTTCTCTTGACGGTGCCCCACGACGGCGATGCCGCGCGCGGGAGGCGCGTCGACCGCCTCCTTAGTGTAGGAGACGGCGGCGCGGGAACGCGGCTGCTGAGGGGGTCGGATTGTTGGCTTCGACTATGGTGAAGCCGTCTGGAGGTCCCGCCGCTTGGACTTGATCTCCTCCCCTTTGAGCCGTCGTCGATGCAGCGAGGAACACCGTGAAGAAAATCATGCCCATCTACGGAACCCGCCCGGAGGCGATCAAGGTGGCCCCCATCGTCAAGGCGCTGCAGGCCGACGAGCGGTTCGAGTGCGTGGTGACCGTCACGGGGCAACACCGCGAGATGCTGGACCAGGTCAACGAGCTGTTCGGTATCGTCCCGGACCACGACCTCAACATCATCCAGCCCCGGCAGACCCTCAACGGCGTGTTTGCCCGCACCCTGGACGGGCTCGACGCCGTCCTGGAGCAGGAGCGGCCGGACGCCGTCGTGGTCCAGGGCGACACCACGACCTCGACGGCGGGCGCCGTCGCCGCCTTCAACCGCGGCATCCCCGTGGTCCACGCCGAGGCGGGCCTGCGCAGCTTCGACATCCTCTCCCCGTTCCCGGAGGAGGCCAACCGCAAGATCACCAGCCAGATTTCGGCGCTGCACCTGCCCCCGACCACCGTGAGCCGGGACAACCTGCTGCGTGAGGCCGTGGCCGCGGAGGATATCTACGTCACGGGCAACACCGTGATCGACGCGCTGCTGGAGGCCGTCAGCCACCAGGTGCCGTTCGAGGACGAGCGTCTGGCCGAGCTGGAGGCGTCCGGCCGTCGCGTCGTCCTGGTGACGACCCACCGGCGCGAGAACCAGGGCGACGCGATGCGCGGCGTCGGGCGCGCCCTGGCCCGCCTGGCCGCGGACCACCCGGAGGTCACCTTCGTGCTGCCGGCGCATCGCAACCCGGTGGTTCGCGAAGCGATCCTTCCCGAGATCGAGGGCCGCGAGAACGTGCTCGTGACCGAGCCCCTGGCCTACGGCGAGTTCACCCACCTGCTGTCCGTGGCCACCGTCGTGCTGACGGATTCCGGTGGCGTCCAGGAGGAGGCTCCGTCGCTGGGCAAGCCCGTCCTCGTGATGCGCGAGAACACCGAGCGTCCCGAGGCCGTGACCGCCGGCACCGTGCGCCTGATCGGCACGGACGAGGAGGTCGTGGTCACCGAGGTCACCCGCCTGCTGACGGACGAGGCCGCGTACACTGCGATGTCCCAGGCGGTGAACCCTTATGGCGACGGCCGCGCGGCCGAGCGCACGGTCTCGGCGATCGCCGAGCTGCTCGGCGTGGGCGAGCGGCTGCCGGCCTTCGACGGCGCCTGAGCAGCATCGCACTCCCGGACGGGGACACCCCCGTCCACGCACGAGGCCGCCGTCCCCGCGGGGACGGCGGCCTCGTGCGTGCCCCGACTTCACCCGTCCTCGCGCGGGGCCGGCTGGACGTCCTCGGGACGGGCCAGCGGCAGGGACCCGGTGCGGGGACCGCCGGGCACGATCGGCAGGTTGGTCTCCGGGGCGCGCCACCACGCGAGGGCGCCGAGCAGGATGACGCCGCCGGTGAGCACGAACGCCCACCCGTAGCCGGCGGTGTCCACCACGAGGCCGGCCAGCAGCGGGCCGGAGATGGCGCCCAGGTCGGCGGACATCTGGGCGGTGGACATCACAGCGCCGGAGCGCCGCCCCTGGCCCACGACGTCGGCGATGGCCGCCTGCTGCGGGGCATTGAGGGTGCCCGTGCCGGCACCGGCCAGCAGGCACGCGAGCAGGAAGAGCGCGGGCGAGCTCATCCAGCCGATCACCCCGGTGGTGACGGCCATGACGAGCAGGCCCGTCAGGATCAACGGCCGGCGCCCGTGCACGTCGGACAGCCGCGAGCTGAACGTCACGGCGGTGACGTTGCCGAGCGCGAACACGGACAGGGCCAGGCCCGCCATGAGCGCGCCGTCCACCTGCCAGCCCAGCAGCCCCGTGCCGGCGAACGCGCTCGCCGCGAACAGGGGCATCACCGAGTTGCGCACACCGAACGTCGCCCAGCCGTTGGCGAAGAAGGAGACCAGCGCGGCCCGGTAGGACGGGTTGGCCAGGGCCTCCCGGACCGGCATGGCGGGGCGGACGTCGCGGACGGCGCGGTCCGCGAGCCGGGTGTCCTTGAGCAGGAAGAACACGAGGGCCGCCGCCACCACCAGGGAGCTGCCGTAGATGAGGAACGGGGCCCGGTACCCGAACACGGCCAGGGCGGAGCCCACGATCGGCCCCACGATGTTGCCGATCAGAAAGGCGGACGCGTAGGCGCCTGAGATCCTGCCGCGCATCGTGGGCGGGGACTTCCGGGCCAGGAACGCCATCGCGGACACGGTGAACAGGGTGGAGCCGATGCCGCCGATCGCGCGGAAGAGGATCAGCTGCGGGAAGGTCTGCGCGAAGGCGATCAGGAACATGGACGCGGCCACGATCAGCACGCCCGTCATGTACACGGGCGTCTCGCCGAGCCGGTTCGTCAGCTTGCCGGAGACCGGGGCGAACAGGAGGCGGGTCAGCCCGAACGCGGACACGACGGCGGCCACCCCGACGGCGGACGCGTCGAACGTCGCCGCGTACTGCGGCAGCAGCGGGGCGATGATGCCGAAGCCGATCGCGATGATGAACGCGGCGGCGACGAGGACCTTGATCTCACGGGGCAGGGGGACCCGCGAGGAGCGGGCGGACGACGACGGCATGACGGCCATCTTCGCACGGCGCCCGGTGTGCGACCCGGGGCGGGCGAGGACCCGTGTGACAGACTGGGCCCGTGGAAATCGTGCTCATAGTCTCAGTCGTGGCCGCCCTGCTGCTGGGCGGCGTGCTCGTCGGCCTGCTGGACCGGCGCCCCGCCCCGCCGAAGGGCTCGTACCAGGGAGTGCGGGACGCGGACGACCCGCGCCCGAGTCCGCGGCACGCGGCCCCGTCGGGCTCCACCGCCGTCCTGGAGCGCCCCGAGGTCGACGAGGCACCGGCCGTCGTCGCCGAGCCGGAGCCCGCCGTCGTCGAGGAGGCGGAGACCGCCCCGGCGAAGCCCGAGTACGAGCGGCCCGAGGCCGCCGGCTCGCGCCTGGCCCGCCTGCGGGCTCGCCTGCTCAAGTCCAACAACGTCTTCGGCAAGGGCCTGCTGGCGCTGCTGTCCCAGGACCGCATCGACGACGACGTGTGGGACGAGATCGAGGAGACGCTGCTGATGGCGGACCTCGGCACCGAGCCCACCCTGGAGCTCGTCGACCGCCTCAAGGCCCGCGTCACGGTCGAGGGCACGCGTGACCCCGAGCAGGTGCGCACCCTGCTGCGCGAGGAGCTCGTGGCGATGGTGGACCCCTCGATGGATCGCCGTCTCGCCGCGACCCGCAGGGGCGACCGCCCCGCCGTGACCATGGTCGTGGGCGTCAACGGCGTCGGCAAGACCACCACCGTGGGCAAGCTCGCCCGTGTGCTCGTGGCGGAGGACCGCACCGTCATGCTCGGCGCCGCGGACACCTTCCGCGCCGCCGCCGCCGAGCAGCTCGCCACGTGGGGTGCCCGCGTGGGCGTCGAGACCGTCCGCTCCGAGAAGGAGGGCGCCGACCCGGCGTCCGTCGCCTTCGAGGCCGTGGAGCACGGCATCGCCGAGGGCGTCGACGTCGTGCTCGTGGACACCGCGGGCCGTCTGCAGAACAAGGCCAACCTCATGGACGAGCTCGGCAAGATCAAGCGCGTCATCGAGAAGCAGGCCGAGGTGGACGAGGTCCTGCTCGTCCTCGACGCCACCACCGGCCAGAACGGCCTGACCCAGGCGAAGGTGTTCGCCGAGGTCGTGGACGTCACCGGCATCGTGCTGACCAAGCTGGACGGCACCGCCAAGGGCGGCATCGTGATCGCCATCCAGCGCCAGCTCGGCGTGCCCGTCAAGCTGATCGGCCTCGGCGAGGGCCCCGATGACCTCGCGCCGTTCACCGCCGAGGGCTTCGTGGACGCGCTGCTGGCCGACTGACCCGCCGCGCCGCGCACCGGGCCCCTTCCGACGTCGTCGGGAGGGGCCCGCTGCGTCCCCGGTCACCCCCGGCGGCGCGGCGCGTCACATTGCGTCCGATTCCGTGCGCGCCACCGTGCCGCGCCTCACGCTCCGCTACGCTCCTTGAGCAACGGTCCGATCCTGGACCGGGCGACGACGCCGGACGAACGGCGTCGACGCGGCGGGCGTCCGGCTCAGACCGAGGAGACGCCCATGAACGAGATGACCCTGGACGCCGGAACCGTGTGGATGGTGGTGAGCGCAGGCCTCGTCCTCTTGATGACACCGGGGCTCGCCTTGTTCTACGGCGGGATGACCCGCTCGAAGTCCGCGCTGAACATGATGATGATGTCCTTCGTCTCGATGGGCCTGGTCGGCGTCGTGTGGATCCTCTGGGTCTCCGGCATGACCGGCGGCGAGGGCTGGCTCGGCCTCGTCGGCAGCCCGCTGGCCGACCCCGGCCTCACCACCGCGATGGAGGAGGGCGGTCTGATCGCCGCCGGCTTCGGCGCCACCTTCGCCATCATCACGGTGGCCCTCATCTCGGGCGCGGTCGCGGACCGCGCCCGCTTCCTCACCTGGTGCGTGTTCGTGCCGGTGTGGGTGACCCTGGTCTACGCGCCGCTGGCCTACATGGTGTGGGGCGGCGGCCTGCTCGCCGAGGAGGGCGCCATCGGCTCGCGCCTCGGCGAGGCCCTGGACTTCGCCGGCGGCCTCGTGGTGCACATCAGCGCCGGCGTGGCGGCGCTCGTCCTGGCCCTGATGATGGGCAAGCGCAAGGGCTTCGGCGTGGACCCCGGCCACAAGCCGCACAACGTGCCCTTCACCATGCTGGGCGCCGCCCTGCTGTGGTTCGGCTGGTTCGGCTTCAACGGCGGCGCCGCCGGCGACACGGGCCAGCTCGGCCTGATCTGGATCAACACCCTGGCCGCCGCCGCGGCCGGCATGCTCGGCTGGGTCGTGGTGGAGTGGGTGCGCCGCGGCCGCCCGACCTCGATCGGCACCGCCTCCGGCATCGTGGCCGGCCTCGTCGGCATCACTCCGGCGTGCGCCTTCGTCAGCCCGCTCGGCGCCCTGGTGATCGGCGTGGCCTCCGGCGCGGCCAGCGCCCTGGCCGTGAACCTCAAGTACCGCCTCGGCTTCGACGACTCCCTCGACGTGGTGGGCGTGCACCTGACCGCCGGCATCCTGGGCACCGTGCTCATCGGCTTCTTCGCCCTGCCCTCCGAGGGCCCCGCGGGCCTGTTCTACGGCGGGGACGGCCGTCTGCTGCTGGCCCAGACGGTGGCCGTCGTCGTGGCCGTGGTGTTCACCGCGGTGCTCACCTTCCTCATCGCGCTCGTGCTCAAGGCCACCCTGGGCCTGCGCGTGAGCGAGGAGGACGAGGAGCGCGGCGTGGACCTCACCCTGCACGACGAGTCGGCCTACCACTACGACGTCGGCTTCGGCGGGGTGCCCGTCCCCGCCGAGGCGCGGTGAGCCGCCGCGGACGGGTGAGGCCGGTCGGTTGCTAGGCTTGGCGGGCGCCGCGGTGGATGCCGCGGCGCCCGCGACCGACCGCGTCCGGCTCAGTCGACCCCGCTTCGAAGGATCACACCCGCCGTGTTCAACTCCCTGTCCGACCGCCTCACAGCCACCTTCCGCAGCCTCAAGGGCAAGGGGCGGCTGAGCGAGGCGGACATCGACGCCACCGCACGCGAGATCCGCCGCGCCCTCCTGGACGCCGACGTCGCCGTGCCCGTGGTCCGCCAGTTCATCGCGCAGATCAAGGAGCGCGCCCTCAGCGCCGAGGTGGCCCAGGCCCTGAACCCGGGCCAGCAGGTCGTGAAGATCGTCAACGAGGAGCTCGTGGGCATCCTCGGCGGTGAGACCCGGCGCATCCAGCACGCCAAGACGGGCACCACCGTCATCATGCTCGTGGGCCTGCAGGGCGCCGGCAAGACGACCCTCGCCGGCAAGCTCGCCCACCTGCTCAAGTCCCAGGGCCACACCCCGCTGCTCGTGGCCTGCGACCTCCAGCGCCCGAACGCCGTGAAGCAGCTGCAGGTCGGCGGCGAGCGCGCCGGCGTCCCGGTCTACGCGCCGCACCCCGGCGTCTCCTCCGAGTTCGAGGCCGCCTCCGGCGACCCGGTGCAGGTGGCCCGCGACGGCGTCGCCGAGGCCAACACGAAGTACCACGACGTGGTCATCATCGACACCGCGGGCCGCCTCGGCGTGGACGCCGAGCTCATGCAGCAGGCCGCGGACATCCGCGCCGCCGTGGACCCGGACGAGGTGCTCTTCGTCATCGACGCGATGATCGGCCAGGACGCCGTGGCCACGGCCCAGGCGTTCAACGAGGGCGTCGGCTTCACCGGCGTCGTGCTCACCAAGCTCGACGGCGACGCGCGCGGCGGCGCCGCGCTGTCCGTCCGCCACGTGACCGGCAAGCCGATCATGTTCGCCTCCACGGGCGAGGGCCTGAAGGACTTCGAGGTCTTCCACCCGGACCGCATGGCATCGCGCATCCTCGACATGGGCGATGTGCTCTCCCTGATCGAGCAGGCCGAGCAGAACTGGGACCGCACCGAGGCCGAGAAGATGGCCCGCAAGTTCGCGGACCAGGAGGACTTCACCCTCGACGACTTCCTCGCCCAGATGCAGCAGCTCAAGAAGATGGGCTCGCTGAAGAAGATGCTCATGATGATGCCGGGCGCCCAGGGCATGCGGCAGCAGCTCGAGCAGTTCGACGAGTCGTCGATCGGCCGCGTCGAGGCGATCATCCACTCGATGACCCCGCACGAGCGCGTGGCCCCCAAGATCATCAACGGCTCCCGCCGTGCCCGCATCGCCCGCGGCTCGGGCGTGAGCGTGTCCGAGGTCAACGGCCTGCTCGAGCGCTTCGCCGAGGCACAGAAGATGATGAAGCGCATGGCCGCCGGCGGCGGCATCCCGGGCATGCCCGGCACGCCGGGCGGCGCCTCCCGCAAGGCGAAGGGGAAGGGCAAGAACGCCAAGCGCGATCGCGTGAAGTCCGGCAACCCGGCCAAGGCCGCGGCCGAGCGCAAGGCGATCGAGGAGCGGCGCGCCCGCGCCGCCCAGGCGCAGGCCGGGGCCGTGTTCGGCCGCGACGGCGCGGGCATGGAGGGCTTCGACCCGTCCACCCTCAACCTGCCGGCGGGCTTCGAGAAGTACCTCAAGGACCGCTGAGTCGCCCGCTGCCCGGTCGCGGCGCGCCGGGTGTGCACCGGCCCGCCCGATCTGGCAGAATGGCACGGTACTGAGCGTGAGCCCGGACGACCCTCTATCCTCCGCTGCGCTCCGTTCCGTGTGCCAGGTCGTCGACGCCCGCTGCCCCCACGCGGCGTCGTGCCCCGGCCCCCCAGATCCACTGAAGGAGAACCACACTCGTGGCTGTCAAGATTCGTCTGAAGCGGTTCGGCAAGATCCGCGCCCCGTTCTACCGCGTCGTCGTCATGGACTCGCGCACCCGCCGCGATGGCCGTGCCATCGAGGAGATCGGCAAGTACCACCCCACCGAGGAGCCCTCGTTCATCGAGATCGACTCGGAGCGCGCCCAGTACTGGCTCTCCGTCGGCGCCCAGCCGACCGAGCAGGTCGCCGCGCTGCTGAAGGTCACCGGTGACTGGCAGAAGTTCAAGGGCGAGTCGGGCGCCGAGGGCACCCTGAAGTCCAAGTCCGAGAAGGAGGCCTTCGTGGCCCCCGAGAAGGGCTCGGTCATCCTGCCGGAGGAGCCGAAGCAGGAGGAGGCCCCGGCCGAGTCCGAGCAGGCCGACGAGGCCCCGGCCGAGGAGGCCGCTGAGGCGCCGGCCGAGGACGCCGAGAAGTCCGAGTGACCATGCTGACCGAGGCCCTCGAGCACCTGGTGCGCGGCATCGTGGACACGCCCGAGGCGGTCCGCGTGGACGCCCGCTCCCAGCGGCGCGGCGACATGCTGGAGGTCCGCGTGGCCCCCGAGGACCTGGGTCGCGTGATCGGCCGCCAGGGTCGCACCGCCACCGCGCTGCGCACCGTGCTGGACGGCCTGGCCGGCCACCCCGTCCGCGTGGACGTGGTGGAGACCGACCGCCGCTCCTGACGGCCCGTGACGCACGGCCCGCCCGCCCCTCACCGGGCCGGCGGGCCGTCGTCGTCTGCGGCCCCGCCCCCTCCCGCCACCGACCGTCCCACCCAGGAGAGCCCATGAGTCCCGCAGCCCAGGACGACCTCGTCCGCGTCGCCCGCATCGGCAAGCCGCACGGCATCCGCGGCGAGGTGACCGTGCAGGTCTTCACCGACGACCCGGACGCCCGCTTCGCCCCCGGCGAGCGCCTCGTGGTGCGCGACGGCGCCCCGGGCCTGCCGGCGGAGCTCACCGTCACCCGGGCCCGGTGGAACAAGCAGATCCTCGTGGTCGGCTTCGCCGAGTCGCCGGACCGCAACGTCGCCGAGACCCTGCGCGGCGCCCAGCTGTTCGCCGTTCCCGCCGCGCCCGAGGAGTCCGACGAGTGGTACGAGGAGGACCTCGTGGACCTCGAGGTGCGGGTCGAGGGCGAGCGCGTCGGCGTCGTCACGGCCCTGACCACCGGGGCGGTCCAGGATCTGCTGCACGTCGCGTTGGACGGCGTCGAGGAGGAGGCCCTGGTGCCCTTCGTCGACGAGATCGTCCCGGAGATCGACTCCGAGGCCGGCGTGCTCGTGCTGACCCCGCCGCCGGGGCTGCTCGAGCTCGCCACCGGCGAGGACGAGGACGCCGCGGACGGGCCCGCCGATGCGGATGCGGAGGACTGAGCGGTGCGCTTCGACGTCGTCACGATCTTCCCCGAGTACCTCGCGGTGCTCGACGTCTCGCTGCTGGGCCGTGCCCGCCGCGAGGGCCTCGTGGACGTGCACGTCCACGACCTGCGCGACTTCACCTTCGACCGGCACCGCACCGTGGACGACACCCCCTACGGCGGCGGCGCCGGCATGGTGATGAAACCCGAGCCGTGGGCGCTCGCGCTCGAGCACGTGGCGGCCCAGGGGCCCGCGGCGCCGGCCCCCGCCGATCCGGCCTCGGTCGAGCCGGGGGACCGCCCCGTGCTGCTCGTGCCGACGCCCTCGGGGGAGCGCTTCACCCAGCGGTTCGCCCGGGAACTGGCGGGCCGGGAGCACGTGGCGATCGCGTGCGGCCGCTACGAGGGCATCGACGAGCGCGTCTTCGGCTGGGCCGAGGAGCTCTTCGAGGTGCGGCTGGTCTCACTGGGCGACTACGTGCTCAACGGCGGCGAGGTCGCGGCGCTGGCGATGATCGAGGCCGTCGGCCGCCTCGTGCCGGGCGTCGTGGGCAACCCGGCCTCGCTCGTCGAGGAGTCCCACGAGGACGGCCTGCTGGAGTACCCGGTCTACACCAAGCCCGCGGACTGGCGGGGCCGTGCGGTGCCGCCCGTGCTGCTCTCGGGCGACCACGGCAAGGTCGCGGCCTGGCGTCGGGCCCAGCAGAAGGAGCGCACGCGCGAGCGGCGACCGGACCTGTGGGCGGCGTACGACTCCGAGGCCTGACCCGCCGCGCCCGACGGGCCGGAGGGGCGTCGCGACGTCATCGGCTGTGGCATAATGGATCCTCGCGTCCGCCGGACGCCCGACCTGCCACAGGGGGCGCGCGTCAACGGATCGGACCCCGGGACCGCACCCCACGTGCGGAGCCCGGCCCTCGGCTCGGGACCCGGCCCCCTCGTCATGCGGACGTGGACGGACCGTGCGCCCGCATACCACGCGGTTGACCTGTGGCATCCGCCAGGAGAGACGACATGCACATTCTCGACTCGTTCGACAAGAAGACGCTGCGCGACGACATCCCGGAGTTCGCCCCCGGCGACACCGTCAAGGTGCACGTGAACATCATCGAGGGCAAGACCGCCCGCGTCCAGGTGTTCCAGGGCTACGTCATGGGCCGTCAGGGCTACGGCGTGCGCGAGACCTTCCGCGTCCGCAAGGTGTCCTTCGGCATCGGCGTGGAGCGCGTGTTCCCGGTGCACTCCCCGGTCATCGACAAGATCGAGGTCGTCACCAAGGGCGACGTGCGCCGCGCGAAGCTGTACTACATGCGCGACCGCCACGGCAAGGCCGCCCGCATCCGCGAGAAGCGCGCCGACGCCAAGTGATCATCCCGGTCGGCCCCGCCGACCGGTGATCGACCCATGCGCACCTCGGAGCCCCGTGACCCCCGCCGGTCACGGGGCTCCGTCGCGTCCGGGGCCGGCTCCTCCTCGAGCACGACGGCGGCCCCCGCCTCCGGCACGAGCCGCTGGTGGGCGTGGCTCGGCCTGACCGTGGTGGCCGCCGTCGTGGTGGCCGCGGTGCTGCGAGCCCTCACCGGCCCCGTCTACCTCATCCCCTCCGGGTCGATGGAGCCGACCCTGCAGCCCGGCGACCGCGTGCGGGTGGACGCCGCCGCGGCCGGCGGGCAGGGCCTGCACCACGGCGACGTGGTGGTGTTCGACGGCGCCGGCAGCCTGGCGCCGTACCGTTCGGCCGGATCGCTCGAGCGCGGCCTCGAGGACGTCGCCCGGTGGTGGGGTGTCGGCGCGGCCGAGGACGTCTTCGTCAAGCGCGTGCTGGCCCTGCCGGGGGACCGCCTCGAATGCTGTGCCCCGGACGGCCGGCTGCTGCGCAACGGCGAGCCGCTGAACGAGCCGTATCTCGGCAGGCCCGTGACCGCAGACGAGCCGGCCGCGGCAGGGACCTGGTCCTTCGAGGTGCCCGACGGGCGCATGGTCGTCCTGGGCGACCACCGCGCCGCCTCCCGGGACTCCCGCGCACTGCTGGGCGCCCCCGGCGGCGGGCTCATCCCGCTCGAGCGGGTCGAGGGCCGGGCCGCGGAGATCGTGTGGCCCCTGGCCCGCCGCGGGACCGTGGACGCCCCCTCCGGGGACACGCCGTGACCGGGCGCCGCACCGCGCTGATCGCCGCCGCCGTGACCGTACTCGCCTGCGTGCTGGCGTGGGCCTTCCTGGCGCGCATGTACGCCATCCCGTCCTCGTCCATGGAGCCCGGGCTGCAGGCCGGCGACCGCGTGGTCGCCACGCTGCTCACCCCGGACCCGTTCCCGGTGCGCCGCGGTGACGTGGTGGTGTTCGAAGACACGAAGGGCTGGCTGCCCGGGGGCGGCCACGTGATCAAGCGGGCCGTCGGGCTGCCGGGGGACACCGTCTCCTGGACGCCCGGCGAGGAGACGCTGCGCGTGAACGGGGTGCCCGTGGATGAGCCGTACCTCGCGCCGGGGGAGACGCCCGCGCAGGAGGCGTTCGAGGTGACCGTCCCCGCGGGGCGACTGTGGGTGCTCGGCGACCATCGCTCGGCGTCGGCGGACTCCCGCGCGCACCGCGCCGGGCCCGGGGGCGGGTTCGTGGCCCTCGACGACGTGGTGGGCCGCGCCCGGCTCGTGGTCTGGCCGCTGGACCGGATCGGCGGCGCCGGCGCCGACCCCGACGCGTTCGCCGCCGTGCCGGACGCGCCCGCGCCGGAGGCCCGCACGTGACCGCGAGCCGGGGCGGTGGCCGGCCGACGGTGCGCGCCGGCCTGGACGTCGAGGCGGGGCTGGCCGCGCCGGTCCTCGCCGCGCGGGGAGTGGACCGGGTGCTCGTGGCGGGCATGGACGAGGTGGGCCGTGGCGCGCTGGCCGGGCCCGTCGTCGTCGGGGTGTGCGCCGCGTGGCTGCCCGCCGCCGGGCAGATCCCTCCGGTGCGTGACTCCAAGGCGCTCACGGACCGACGCCGGCGCGCCCTGGTCCCGCAGATCGAGGCCTGGGCGGCCGGGGTGGCGCTGGGCGAGGCCGGCCCCGCGGAGATCGACGCGCTCGGGATCTCGGCGGCCCTCGGCCTCGCCGGGCGCCGGGCGTGGGCGGCGCTGTACGCCGCGGTGGGGCAGGAGCCGGTCGCCCTCGTGCTCGACGGCCGGGACGACTGGCTGAGCCGCTCCGATCCCGACGCCGGCCCCGCGCCCGCGCCGCGCCCGCTGCCGCCCGTGCCCACGATGCTGGTGCGGGCCGAGGACCGGTGCGCGACGGTGGCGGCCGCGTCGATCGCCGCGAAGGTGGCCCGCGACGACGTCATGATCGCCCTCGACGCGGCGCACCCGGGGTACGGGTGGGCCGGGAACAAGGGGTACGGCTCAGCCGCGCACCGGGCCGCCCTGGCCGAGCGCGGGGCGAGCGAGCAGCACCGGCGCAGCTGGAACCTCGGGCTGCCGGACGCGCCCGCGCAGGCGCCGCCCACGCTGTTCGACTGAGCCCCCGGGGCCGGGCGCGGCCGCCCGTTCGACGTGCGACCCCCGGACGGGGGAGGATGGAGGCCGTGCGTGCCCGGACTGTCGCGGGTGCGCGGCGAACACTGAGGAGGCATGTCATGAGCGCAGACGACGTCGAGGACTTCGAGGCCGAGGCCGAGCTGCTGCTCTACCGCGAGTACCGGGACGTGGTGGGCCTGTTCCGCTACGTCGTGGAGACCGAGCGGCGCTTCTACCTCGCCAACGACGTGCAGCTGACGCCCCGCCAGGCGGACGGGGACGTGTTCTTCGAGATCCTGCTCGAGGACGCCTGGGTGTGGGACGTGTACCGCACGCAGCGGTTCATCAAGCGCGTGAAGGTGCTGACCTTCAAGGACGTGAACATCGAGGAGCTGCCCACCGAGGACCTGACGGTCCCGCCGGACGGCCAGCTGCCGAGCTGACCCACGCCTGATCGGCCCCGAGGGCGGGACGCCGACGTCCACTCCTGCACAGGCGTCCGGCCCCGCACAATCCCCGCCGTCGCCGACCCGGCGACCCTGCTCGGGACCACCCTGGTGCCCAGGAGGTGGTCGGGATGACGGGGACCGCGGAACGGATCGGGGCGCAGCCGCCCGGAGACAGGCGCGCCAGCCGCGCGCACACGGCGCTGGGCCGGTTCGGCGAGGACGCCGCCGCACGCTGGCTCGCCGAGCGCGGCTACGTGATCGCCGACCGCAACTGGCGGGGTGAGGCCGGAGAGCTGGACATCGTGGCCCAGCACGCCGGCTGGTGGGTGGGCGTCGAGGTGAAGACCCGCTCGGGCCTGGCCTTCGGCGACCCGTTCGAGTCGATCGACCGGCGCAAGCTCACCCGGCTGCACCGCCTCACCGCGGCATGGGTGCGGACCCACGCCGGAGAGCGCCGGGGAACGCCCTGGCGCGTCGACGCCGTCGCCGTGCTGGTGCCGCGCACGGGCGGGATCCGCTTCGATCTGCTGCAGGACGTGCGGCCGTGAGCGGCATCGGACGCACCCGCTCCATCACGCTGGCGGGTCTGCGCGGGGAGGTCGTGCACGTCGAGGCGGACATCGCCCAGTCCCTGCCCGGGTTCACCCTCCTCGGCCTGCCGGACCAGGCGCTGCAGGAGAGCCGGGACCGCATCCGCTCCGCCGCGCGCAACGCCGGACTGCCCCTGACCCGGCGGCACCTGACCGTGAACCTGCTGCCGGCGGGGGTGCACAAGCGGGGCGCCTGCCACGACCTGGCGATCGTCCTGGCGGCCTACGCCGCGGACGGGCGGGTGCGGAACGTCGAGGGGCCCGTGTTCCTGGCCGAGCTCGGCCTCGACGGCGCCCTGCACCGCTCGCCGGAGACCGTGGCGATGGTGATGGCCGCCGTCGACGCGGGGTGCTCCGAGATCGTCGTCGCCGAGGACGCGGAGGCCGAGGCCCGACTGGTCCCCGGCGCCGAGGTCCGCGGCTTCGCCCATCTGCACGACGTCATCCGCGCCTTCGGCGGGGAACCGGACGGAGAGGCGCCCCGCCGCCCGGCCCGACGGCAGGTGACAGCCCCGGAACCGGAGCCGGCCCGTGCGGTGCCCGACCTCGCCGAGGTCGCCGGGCAGGCCGAGGCCCGGTTCGCCCTCGAGGTCGCAGCCGCCGGCGCCCACCACCTGCTGCTCATGGGCGCCCCGGGGGCGGGCAAGACCATGCTGGCCGAGCGCCTGCCCGGAATCCTGCCGCCCCTGGACCGGCGCACCGCGCTCGAGTGCGCCGCCCTGCGCTCCCTCCGCGGCGGCGCCGCCCGTGTCCGGCGCAGGGGCGGGACGGCCCAGGGGTTCGACGGTGACATCGACCGGACCCCGCCGTTCGAGGCACCCCACCACTCGGCGTCCCGCTCGGCCCTCGTGGGCGGCGGCAGCGGCCTCGCCCGGCCGGGAGCGGCCTCCCTCGCCCACGGCGGCGTGCTGTTCCTGGACGAGGCCCCCGAGTTCGAACGACGCACCCTCGAGGCGCTGCGCCAGCCCCTCGAGTCCGGGGAGGTGCTGCTGCACCGGGCCCTCGGCGCCGTCGTCTACCCGGCCCGGTTCCAGCTCGTGCTGGCCGCCAACCCCTGCCCGTGCGGCAAGGGCGGCGGCACGGGCGTCGAGTGCCGGTGCAGCGTGCCCGAACGCCGCCGCTACGCCCAGCGGCTCTCCGGACCGCTGCTGGACCGTGTCGACCTGCAGGTCACCGTGCGGCCCGTCGACGCGCGGCAGCTCACGGGGGCGCCCGCCTCCGAGACCACCTCGCAGGTGGCCGCCCGGGTCGCCGCGGCCGCCGACCGCCAGGCCCAACGCTGGGCCACCGCCGCAGAGCGCGGGCTCGTCCCGTCCGGGCTGCGCCGCAACGCGCACGTCCCCGCCGCGGTGCTGCGGCACGGCCCGTACGCCGTGCCCCGGGCGGCCCGCCGGCCCGCGGACGACGCCGTCGACCAGGGCCTGCTGAGCGCGCGCGGCCACGCCCGTGTCCTGCGCCTCGCCTGGACCCTGGCGGACCTGCGCGGCGCCGAACGGCCCGCACCCGAGGACACCGACGTGGCACTCACGCTGCGCCACCAGAACGAGGAGGACGCATGACCACCCACGTCACCCCGGCGGCAGACCACGCCCCCGTCGCCGGGCCGCGCCGGCCGGACGCCGCCCGGCTCGCCCGCGCCGCCCTGACCCGGCTGGTCGAGCCCGGGGACGCGCTCGCGGTGCAGACCGTCACGGCGCTGGGGCCGGAGCGGGCGCTCACCCTGCTCACGGGCCGGGAGACGATCCAGCCCGCCGAACACGATCTGCTCGCCGATCACGCCGGCACGCCCGACACGCTGCCCCGGCGCTGGGCCGCGGGCCTGGCCCGCTGGGCGCCCCGGGCCGCCCGACTGGAGCCGGAGCGCGACCTCGTGACTCTGCACCGGCTCGGGGGAGGCCTGCTGATCCCCGAGGACGACGCCTGGCCCGCCGCCCTGGCGGACCTGGGCGAGGAGGCACCCCTGGGCCTGTGGTTCCGCGGCACCGGAACGCTGCCTCCCGCGGACCGGATGCTCGCCGTCGTCGGCAGCCGGGAGGCGACCGCGTACGGGCGGACCGTGACCGCCCGCTGTGCCGCCCACGCCGTCCAGCAGGGCGCGTGCGTGATCTCCGGCGGCGCCTACGGCATCGACGGCGCCGCCCACCGGGCCGCGCTGCAGGCGCCCGCCGCACCGGAGAACGCGGCGGATCGCGACGGCGTCCCGCCCACGGTGGCGGTGCTGGCCGGCGGCCTCGACCGGTTCTACCCGGCCGGCCACGAGGACCTGCTCCGCGCGGTGATGGCCGCCGGGCTGCTCGTGTCCGAGATGCCGCCCGGGGCGAGCCCCACGCGCTACCGGTTCCTGCAGCGCAACCGAGTCATCGCCGCGCTCGCGGGGGCCGTGCTGGTGGTCGAGGCGCGCTGGCGGTCGGGAGCGCAGAACACGGCGGGCCACGCGTTCGGGCTCGGCCGCGAGGTGGGCGTCGTCCCCGGCCCCGTGACCTCGCCCAGCTCCGCCGGCTGCCACCGTCTGCTGCAGGAGAGCCCCGCCCGTCTCGTCACCACCGAGCAGGAGGCCCTTGCCCTGCTCGGTCAGGGGCCCGCCCGGAGCGGCGGCGCGGGTGGGCCGTCGTCCACCCGGGCAGCTCCCGAGCCTGCCGCGCGGCCCACCGACGGGCTCACGATGGAGGAGGCCCTCGTCCACGAGGCGCTGCCCCTGCGCCAGGCGGTGCCCGTCGACCGGATCACCGTCAGCGCCGGGCTCGCGCTGCCCACCGTCCTGGCCTGTCTGTCCCGGCTGCAGCGGGCGGGCCTGGCCGAACGGGTCGAGGACCGGTGGCGGCGCGCATGACCTCCGGCCGCGTCGCCCGGGGCGCGGATGGCAGAGTGGGGGGATGGCCCCGTCGTCCTCCGTCCGTCCCGCCCCGGCCCCGCGCGCCCCCTCGCCCCGGGACACGGCCTGGCTCGAGGCGTTCGAGGAGCACCTGCGCCACGAGCGGAACCGCAGCCCCCAGACCGTGCGCGCGTACCTCGCCGATCTGCATTCCCTCATCGACTACGTCGCCGGCACAGCCGCCACCGCGGGGACGCCCCCCGTGGACGACGATGCTCCCGCTCGCCACGGGCCCAGCGCACCGGACGTCCTCCCCGAGCTGGACATCGAGGACCTGCGCGGCTGGTTGGCGGACATGAGCGGGTCCGGCCTCGCCCGCGCGACCCTGGCCCGCCGGGTGGCCGCCGTCCGCACCTTCACGGCCTGGCTGCGCCGCGAGGGCCTGCGCTCCGACGACCCCGCCCTGCGGCTGCGCTCGCCCCGGCCCGAGGGGACGCTGCCCCACGTGCTCCAGGAGCAGCAGGCGACCCGGCTCCTCGCGGCCGCCCAGGAGCGTGTGGACGCGGCCGCCGCGGGCGACGACCCCGCCGCCCACGCGCTGGCCCTGCGGGACGCCGCCCTGCTCGAGCTGCTCTACGCCACGGGCGCCCGGGTGGCCGAACTCTCCGCCCTGGACGTGGACGACCTCGAGGCCGGCCGCGGCGTCGTCCGGCTGACCGGCAAGGGAGACCGGCAGCGCACCGTCCCCTACGGCACACCCGCGGGCCGCGCCCTCCAGGCGTGGCAGCGGCTCGGTCGCCCCCGCCTGGCCCGGCCGGACTCCGGCCCCGCCCTCTTCCTCGGCGCACGCGGCGGCCGGCTGGGGGTGCGCCAGGCGCGCACCGTCGTCGACCGGGCGCTCGAGGGCCTGGGGGACACCGCGGCCCGCGGGCCGCACGCGCTGCGCCACACGGCCGCGACCCACCTCCTCGACGGCGGCGCCGACCTGCGCAGCGTGCAGGAGCTGCTGGGCCATGCATCCCTGCGCACCACGCAGGTCTACACGCACGTCTCGATCGATCGCCTCCGCGAGGGCTACCGGCAGGCCCACCCACGCGCCTGACGCCTCCCCGGAGCGCCCCCGGCCCCTCCACTGCGCCACCGCGACACGCGCGGCGGCGCACCGCCTCGTTGCCGGCCCGGCATCCCTGGTGCACAATGGCCCCAGGATCCACCGGAGCCGCGACGTGGTCGTAGGGGAAGACGCACCGCATCGCACCCCCGGAGGCATCCATGACCAGCACCCAAACCCGCGGCGTGGTCCACATCCTCTCCGCCCCCACCGCCCTCTGCCCCCACGTGGAGTGGGCGCTGAGCTCCGTGCTCGGCCCCGCGACCTCGGTGGAGTGGGAGGGTCAGCCGGTCGCGCCCGGCCAGCACCGCGCCGAGGTGCACTGGACGGCGCCCGCCGGCACTGGCGCGCGTCTGGCCTCCGCCCTGCGTGGCTGGCCGCACCTGCGCTTCGAGATCACGGAGGAGCCGTCCGCCGGGGTCGACGGCTCGCGCTGGTCCCACACCCCGGACCTCGGCATCTTCCATGCCACCACGGACGTCTCCGGCAACATCATGGTCTCCGAGGACCGCATCCGGTACGCCTACGAGGCCGGCGCGGGCGACCCCAGCGTGCTGATGCACGAACTCTCCCTCGCGCTCGGCGAGGCCTGGGACGACGAGCTCGAGCCGTTCCGGCTGGCCGCCGCCCACGCCAACGTGCGCTGGCTGCACCGCGCTGTCTGAGCCTTCGCCCGGCCGGCGGCGCTCCGGCTCAGACGCTGCGGAACACGGCCACCGCGTTGTGGCCGCCGAACCCGAACGAGTTCTTCACGGCCACGCGCGGCCCCTCGGGCAGGCGGGCGGGGGAGCCGGTGACCACGTTCAGCGGGATCTCCGGGTCCTGGTGGTCCAGGTTGATGGTCACGGGCGCCTGGCCGTGGTGCACGGCGAGCACGGACAGGATCGACTCGATCGCGCCTGAGGCGCCCAGCAGGTGGCCGGTCTGGGACTTCGTGGCCGAGACCTGCACCTGGTCCAGGTGGTCGCCGAACACGGCCCGCATGGCCAGGTACTCCGGGGCGTCGCCCTTGGGCGTGGACGTCGCGTGGGCGTTCACGTGGCACACGTCCTCGGGGGTGATGTCGGCCGACCTCAGGGCGGCGCGCATCGCACGGGTCGCGCCCAGGCCCTCGGGCTCGGGCGCGGTGATGTGGTGGGAGTCGGAGCTGACGCCCGCGCCGGCCAGCTCGGCGTACACGCGGGCGCCGCGGGTCTTCGCGTGCTCCTCCGACTCGATCACCATGACGCCGGCGCCCTCGCCGAGAACGAAGCCGTCGCGGTCCACGTCGTAGGGGCGGGACGCGGCCTGCGGGTCGTCGTTGCGCTTGGACAGCGCCTGCATCGCGGCGAACGCGGCCATCGGCAGCGGGTGCACGGCGGCCTCGGCGGCGCCGCAGATCACGACGTCGGCCTGGCCGGAGCGGATGAGCAGCAGCGCGGTCTCGAGCGCCTCGGTGCCGGCGGCGCACGCGGACACCACGGTGCGGGCGCCGGCGCGGGCGCCGAACTCGAGGGAGAGCGCGCCGGCGGCGCCGTTGGGCATGAGCATCGGAACGGTCATGGGCAGCACGCGGCGCGGGCCGCGCTCGCGCAGGGTGTCCCAGCCGTCCAGGAGGGTCCACACGCCGCCGATGCCGGTGCCGAAGGCCACGGCGAGCCGGTCGCCGTCGACCTCCGCGCCCTCGAGGCCGGCGTCCTTCCAGGCCTCGCGCGCGGCGACGGTCGCCATCTGGGTGGCCGGGTCCTGGCGCTTCTGCTCCACCTTGGAGAGGACCTCGGAGGTGGGCACGGTCAGCTCGGCCGCGAAGGTGACGGGCAGCTCGTACTTCTCCACCCAGTCGTGCTCCATGGTGCGCGCACCGGAGACGCCCTGCAGGGCGTGGGACCAGAAGGTGGGCACGTCGCCGCCGATGGGCGTGGTGGCGCCGAGGCCGGTGATCACTGCGGTGCGGGTCATGGGTCTGCTGCCTCTGGGTCTCGAGTGGGGATCGGGCGGAGGGGTGTCGTCGGCACGACGCGCGGCGCGCGCCGGGGTGCCGGAAGTCGAGGGTGTCGGGCGCCGGGGGCGCTCACGCGCCCCCGGCGCTCACCGAGGGGACGGGGCGGGCCGGGCCCGCCGCCGTCGTGGGCCGATCAGGCCTGGGCGCCGTCGATGAAGTCGACGGCGTCCTGGACGGTCTTGAGGTTCTTGACCTCCTCGTCCGGGATCTTCACGCCGAACTTGTCCTCGGCGTTGACCACGATGGTCATCATCGAGATCGAGTCGATGTCCAGATCGTCCGTGAAGGACTTCTCCGGTTGCACCTCGGCGGTGTCGAGGCCGGTCTCCTCGTTCACGATCTCGGCGAGGCCGGCGAGGATCTCTTCCTTGGAAGCCATGGGGCGTCTCCTTCGGTAGGGGTGTGGGGTGTACGTGATCAGTGAATCAGACGGCGCCGCCTCAGGGGAGGCGGACCACCTGGGCGCCGTAGACCAGCCCGGCGCCGAAGCCGATCTGCAGGGCCAGGCCGCCGGTGAGCTCGGGGTTCTCCTCCAGCAGACGGTGCATGGCCAGCGGGATGGACGCGGCCGACGTGTTGCCGGCGTCCGCGATGTCCCGGGCCACGACGACGGACTCCGGCAGCTTCAGCTGCTTGGCGAACTCGTCGATGATCCGCATGTTGGCCTGGTGCGGGATGAACGCGGCGAGGTCCTCGGGCTCCACGCCCGCGGCGTCGAGGGCCTCGCGGGCCACCTTCGCCATCGACCACACGGCCCAGCGGAAGACGGAGGGCCCGTCCTGGCGCAGCGTGGGCCAGAGCATCCCCTCCGCGCCGGTGATCGCCGAGGCGTCGCCCGTGGTGCGGGCGTGCTCCACGGCGTCGCGCAGCTCCAGCTGCGAGTGCGTCATGGAGATCGTGGACCAGCGCTCCCCGTCCGAACCCCACACCGAGGGGGCGATGCCCGGCTCGTCCGAGGCCGACACGATCACGGCGCCCGCGCCGTCGCCCAGCAGGAAGGAGATGGAGCGGTCCGTGGGGTCCACGACGTCGGACAGGCGCTCGACGCCGACCACGAGCACGTGCCGCGCGGTACCGGAGCGCACGAGCGCGTCCGCCTGGGCGACGCCGTAGCAGTAGCCGGCGCACGCGGCGGAGACGTCGTAGGCGGGCGCCGGGGCGGCCCCGATCTCGTGCGCCACGAGGGCCGCGGCCGAGGGGGTGGCGTGCGGGAAGGTGACGGTCGAGACGATCACGGCGTCCAGGTCCGAGCCCTGCAGGCCGGCCCGCTCGAGGGCCTCCCGGGCGGCGCCCACGGCCATGACGGGCACGGTCTCCTCCGCCGTGGCGCGCTGGCGCGTGACGATGCCGGTGCGCTGGCGGATCCACTCGTCCGACGAGTCGATGGGGCCGACGAGGTCCTCGTTGGGGACCAGGTTCGCCGGGCGGTAGGCGCCCACGGCCACGATGCGGCTGGCCGCGGGGCGCTCGTGCTGCTTCAGGGTGACGGTCATGGTGCTTCTCTCTGCCGGGCGGTGCGCGGGGTTCAGGCCGAGTGCTCGGCCAGGAACGCCCGCGCGGCGTCCAGGTCCTCGGGGGTCTTCACGGCGAGCTGCGCGGTGCCCTTGAGACCGCGCTTGGCCAGTCCGGTCAGTGTGCCACCGGGCAGCAGCTCCAGGACGCCCGTGACCTGCCGCGCGGCCATGGCCGCCATGCACAGGTCCCAGCGGACCGGGCGGGTGACCTGGTCCACGATCCGGGCGAGCACGTCCGTGCCGGACTCGACGGCCTCGCCGTCTCGGTTGGACAGCAGGGGCAGGCGCGGGTCCGAGGGGGAGAGGTCGGCGACGTGGGCCGCGAGGTCGTCCACGGCGGGGCGCATGTGCTCCGTGTGGAACGCGCCGGCCACCTTGAGCGGGATCACGCGGGCGCGGGCGGGGGCGGACTCGGCGAGCGCGCCGAGGGCCTCCGCGGTGCCGGCGGCGACGATCTGGCCGGCGCCGTTGACATTGGCGGGCGTCAGGCCCGCCGCGTCCATGGCCGCGAGGACCTCGTCCTGGTCCCCGCCCACGACGGCGGCCATGCCCGTGGGCGTGGCCGCGGCGGCCCGGGCCATGCCGGTGGCGCGCACGCGCACCAGGGAGAGGGCCTCGGCGGGGGACAGCACGCCGGTGACGGCGGCCGCGGTGACCTCGCCCACGGAGTGGCCGGCCACGACGGTCGACTTCGGTGCGGCGGCGTCCGCCTCGAGGGCCGCGGCGGCCACGAGGCCGGCCGCCACGATCAGCGGCTGGGCGACGGCGGTGTCCTTGATGGTCTCCTCGTCCGACTCAGTGCCGTGGCGGATCAGGTCCACGCCCGCGGCGTCGGAGAGGGATGCGAGCAGGTCGCGGGTCCCGTCCAGCTCGAGCCAGGGGGCGAGGAAGCCGGGCGTCTGGGACCCCTGTCCGGGGCACACGATGGCAAGCATTCCTCCATCGTGTCAGGATCGGCCGCCATCCCGGGCAGATCGCGCCACGAAGCACGGCGAGTCGGTTTGGAGGGTTTCTACAAGCGGGGGTGTGCGCCGCCCCGGCTCAGTCCGACCCGTCCCCGGTCGTCTGCCGCGCCCCCGCGAGCCGGCCCAGGGTGATCGCGGTCTGCAGGACGTACGCGTCGCGGGGGACCAGCGGGTCCCAGCCGGTCACCTCAGCCACCCGCTTGAGGCGGTACCGCACGGTGTTCGCGTGGACGAACAGCTCGCGGGCCGTGCCCTCGAGCGAGTGGCCCAGCGCGCCGTACGCGTCCACGGTCTCCAGCAGGGAGGTGCCGGCGTCGGCCAGGGGCGTGAACACCCCGTCCACGAGGGCCTCCCGGGCCGTGGGGTCGCCCAGCAGCGCCCGCTCGGGCAGCAGGTCCTCCGCCGGGGTGGGCCGGCTCGCCCGGGGGTGGGCGGCCGCGGCGCTGAGCCCGGCGAGGGTGTGCCGCGCCGAGACGTGCGCCGAGACCAGCGAGTCCACGACGGGTCCCACGATCACCGGTCCCGGCGCGAACCAGGGCGCGAGCGCCTCGCCCACCGCCCGCGCGTCCCGCACCGAGCCGACCACGAGGACGAGCCGTTCGGACTGCACGCCCACGAGCAGGTCGCAGTCGAGCCTCGCCGCGGCCCGCCGCAGGTCCGGGATGAACGCGGGCTTGTCCTGCCCCGGGGCGAGACCCGCCATGACCATCACGTCGTGGTCCCCACGCCAGCCCAGCGCGGTGGCCCGGTGCCGGATCTCGTCCGGGTCCTGCCCGCGCAGCACCGCGTCCAGCAGGACCGACTCGAGCCGCGAGTCCATCGCTCCGCGCATCTCCGCGGCCCGGGCGTACACGTCTGCGAGCGCGAACGCGACCTCGCGCGAGTAGTGGAGGATGTGCTCGCGGACGGGCGCCTGGTCGCGCTCGGCCAGCAGCTCCGGCACCCGCGTCTCGACGACGTCCACCATCGTCCGGATGAGCTGGAGGGCCCGCTGCAGCGAGATCGCCCCGGTGAGATCGGTGGGCGCGGGCCCGAAGACGTCCTGCAGGACGTGGCCCGTGGAGGTGGGCCGCTCGAACCACGTGAGGAAGCCCTGCAGGGCGCGCTGGGCCACGAGCCCGAGGGCGCTGCGCTCGTCCGGGGTGAGTCGGCGGTACCAGGGCAGGGTGGCGTCCAGCCGCTGCAGCACCGCCGTGTTCAGGGCCCCCAGGTGGCTCCTGAGGCGGGCCAGCCCGTCGGTGCTCACGGGGCGAGGGGCGGCGGGGCGGGGCTCGGGCATGCGCTTCATCCTAGGCGCGTGTTGTGGGGTTCCTACAGCGACGACGCCGGCCGCTCGCCTCCCTGGCGGAGGCGAGCGGCCGGCGTCGGGACGGGAGGGCGTCGGCCTCCCCGCGGCATGCGGGTCAGGCGTCGCCGCCCGCGATGCCGGTGGTGCCGGCGTTGACGTCGTCCAGGCGGTACTTCTCGTGCGCCTTCGCGGCCGTGCCCCGCTCGACCTCGCCCTCCTCCTCGAGGAGCTGCAGCGCGCGGACCACCATCGAGTGGGTGTCGATGAGGAAGTACCGACGGGCGGCGGCGCGGGTGTCCGCGAAGCCGAACTCGTCGGCGCCGAGCGCCGAGAAGCGGTTCGGCACGAACGGGCGGATCTGGTTCGTCCACGAGGTGGAGTAGTCCGAGGTGGCCACGATCGGGCCCTCGGCCCCCTGCAGCGCCTGCGTCACGTAGGGCACGCGCGGGGTGGCGGACGGGTCCTTCAGGGCGTCCTTCTCCGCCGCGACGGCGTCGCGGTACAGCTCGTTGTAGGAGGTCACCGACCACACGGAGGCGTTCACGCCCCACTCCTCGGAGAGGATCCGCTGGGCGTCGAGCGCCCACGGCACGGAGACGCCGGAGCCCAGGAGCTGGACCTTCGGGCCGTCGCCCTGGCCCTCGGAGAGGCGGTAGATGCCCTTGAGCAGGCCCTCCACGTCGAGGCCCTCGGGCTCCTCGATGTGGGTGATCGGCTCGTTGTACACCGTGAGGTAGTAGATGACGTTGCGGACGTCGTCCCCGCGGTCGTGGTCGCCGTACATGTCCTCCAGGCCCTGGCGCACGATGTGGGCGATCTCGTACGAGTACGCCGGGTCGTAGTGCTTCACGGCCGGGTTCGTGGACGCCAGGACGGGGGAGTGACCGTCCATGTGCTGGGTGCCCTCGCCGGCGAGGGTGGTGCGCCCGGCGGTGGCGCCGATCATGAAGCCGCGCGCGAGCTGGTCGCCTGCGGCCCAGATGTTGTCCGCGGTCCGCTGGAAGCCGAACATCGAGTAGAAGATGTACACCGGGATCATCGGCTCGCCGTGCGTGGAGTACGCCGTGCCGATCGCGTTGAACGCCGCGGTGGCGCCGTCCTCGTTGATGCCGACGTGGTAGATCTTCCCCTGCGGGGACTCCTTGTAGGACAGGAACAGGTCCCGGTCCACGGACAGGTAGTTCTGGCCCTTGGGGTTGTAGATCTTCGCGGTCGGGAAGAACGAGTCCATGCCGAAGGTGCGGGCCTCGTCCGGGATGATCGGCACGAAGCGCGGTCCCATGTTCTTGTCCCGCATCAGGTCCTTGAGCAGGCGCACGAACGCCATGGTCGTGGCGGCCTGCTGCTTGCCCGATCCCTTGCGGGCCTGCTTGTACGCGGACTCCGGGGGCAGCGGGATCGCGTGGTAGTCGCTGCGCCGCTCCGGCACGAAGCCGCCCAGCTCCTTGCGCCGCTCCATCATGTACGTGATCTCCGGAGCGTCGGCGCCCGGGTGGTAGTACGGGATGTCGTACGGGTCCTTCTCGATCTGCTCGTCCGAGATCGGGATGCGGTGGCGGTCCCGGAACACCTTGAGGTCGTCCACCGTCAGCTTCTTCATCTGGTGCGTGGCGTTGCGACCCTCGAAGGACTTGCCCAGGCCGTAGCCCTTGATGGTGTGGGCCAGGATCACGGTGGGCTGGCCCTTGTGCTCCATGGCGGCCTTGTAGGCGGCGTACACCTTCTTGTAGTCGTGGCCGCCACGCTTGAGGCCCCAGATCTCGTCGTCGGTCATGTCCGCCACCATCTCCTTGGTGACGGAGGACCGGCCGAAGAAGTGGTCGCGCACGAAGCCGCCGGACTCGGCCTTGTAGGTCTGGTAGTCGCCGTCGAGCGTCTCGTTCATGATGCGCACGAGCTCGCCCTCGTCGTCGGCCTCGAGCAGCGGATCCCACTCGCGGCCCCACAGGACCTTGATGACGTTCCAGCCGGCGCCCCGGAAGTAGGACTCCAGCTCCTGGACGATCTTGCCGTTGCCGCGCACCGGCCCGTCGAGACGCTGCAGGTTGCAGTTGATGACGAAGGTGAGGTTGTCGAGCTTGTCGTTGGCCGCGATGTGCAGCTGGCCGCGCGACTCGGGCTCGTCCATCTCGCCGTCGCCGAGGAAGGCCCACACGTGCTGGTCGGAGGTGTCCTTGATGCCGTTGTTGTGCAGGTACCGGTTGGTCTGCGCCTGGAAGATGGCGTTCATCGGCCCCAGGCCCATGGACACGGTGGGGTACTGCCAGAAGTGCGGCATCATCCGCGGGTGCGGGTAGGAGGGCAGGCCGTGGCCCTGGCGGGACTTCTCCTGGCGGAAGCCGTCGAGGTCCTCCTCGGTCAGGCGGCCCTCGAGGAAGGCTCGGGCGTAGTTGCCCGGCGAGGAGTGGCCCTGGAAGAAGATGTGGTCGCCGCCGCCCGGGTGGTCCTGGCCGCGGAAGAAGTGGTTCAGGCCCACCTCGTAGAGGGTCGCCTGGCCTGCGTAGGAGGAGATGTGACCGCCGACGCCGACGCCGTCGCGCTGGGCGCGCTGCACGAGGGCCATGGCGTTCCACCGCAGGTAGTTGCGGTAGCGGCGCTCGAGCTCCTCGTCGCCCGGGTACTCCGGCTCCTGGTCCGCCGGGATCGTGTTCACGTAGTCCGTGGTGGTCACGTAGGGCAGGGCGACGGACTGGGCGCTCGCGCGCTGCATGAGGGAGCGCATGATGTACTGCGCCCGCTCCGTGCCGCGCTCCTCGATGAGTCCGTCGAGGGACTCGATCCACTCCGACGTCTCCTGGGGATCCTTGTCCGGGAGCTGGTCGGTCAGACCGCTGCGGATCTGCGAGCTCTCTTCGGCTGCGCTCACGGTGCCTCCTGGTTCTCGTGCGGAGGGGTGCTCCGCGGTGGGCTGCGGGCAGACGATCCGGTCCGGGCCCGCGACGCCGAGCCGGGCGCGTCGCCCGGAGAGTGCGTCTGTTCCTCCCCAGAGTAGACCGGAGCCGCCGCGTCCGCCCGGCCGGAGGCCCCGGAACGGCGGCGTCCACGGCGTATGGTGGTCATCATCACCCGCTCGACGGCGCGGGCCGCAGTGCCCGCCACCATCAAGGAGGACCGGACACTATGCAGGCTGGGTCGACGCCGACCTCGACGGACAGCGCCCTGCTGGCGGAGCTCGCCCTCTCGAGGGGCGACCTGGTGCAGGAGTGGGGGTACGACGACGACGTCGACGTCACCTTCCGTGACGCGCTCGAGGACGCGCTCGGCGAGGAGCTGCTGACCGAGGAGGATCAGGAGCCGGCGGACGCCGTCCTCTTCTGGTGGCGCGCGGACGACGGCGACGTCATGGATCTCGCGGACGCCCTCGTGGACGCCCAGCGCTCCCTCGATGCCGGCCCCGTCTGGATCATGACCCCCCGCAAGGGTCGCGCCGGCCACGTCAGCCCGGCGGACGTCGCCGAGGCCGCCTCCACCGCGGGCCTGCACGCCACCACCGGGGCCGGCGCCTCCGAGGACTGGGCCGCTCAGAAGCTCGTCCAGAAGCGCGGTGGCTGAGGCTCCGTCCGGCGGGACGCGGGGCGCCGACGACGTCCCCGCGCTGCGCGACGACCACGGCCAGACGTGGCCGTGGCCGCCGACGCGCGGGCCCGAGGACGCCGCCGGGCCGCGGGGCACGTGGCTCGTCTTCCTGCCCGGGGCGTTCACGCCGGTGTGCACGGACGAGCTCGGCTGGATCGGGGCGCTCGCCGAGGACGTGGCGGTCCACGAGGTGACTGTCCGCGTGGTCTCCTGTGACGCCGCCCCCGTGCTGCGCCGCGTCCGCGAGGAGCTGGCACTGCCGGAGCCGCTCACCCTGCTCTCCGATTTCTGGCCCCACGGCGCGGCCTGCCGTGCCCTCGACGTCTTCGACGCGGAGACCGGGCGGCCCCGCCGCGTCTCCGTGCTGCTCAACGCGGACGGGGTCGAGGCCGCGCGCGTGGTCGCCGCCCCGGGACAGGCACGCACCCGGAGCGAGCACGAGGCGGCGACGCGCGACCTGCTCGCGGACCGGTAGCCTGGACGGACACCGGCACCTGTAGCTCAGTTGGTCAGAGCATCTCGTTTACACCGAGAGGGTCGGGGGTTCGAGTCCCTCCGGGTGCACCGATCGCGGGGCCATGGCACGGCGTGACGCCGCGGCTCCGTCATGCCGACCGCCCGTCAGGCGCCTATGAGAGCATGCTCACCATCATGGGCTCCTCGTCAGCGTCCTCGCGCGCCTCCGCTCCGCCCTCGCGGTGGGCCGAGGTGCGCTCCGGCGTCGCCGTGACGCTGGGCGCCGGCCTCGGCCTGTTCCCCCTGGGCGTGGCCTTCGGGATGCTCGTGGTCCAGGCCGGGCTGCCCGCGTGGGTCGCACCCCTGTTCTCCGTGGTCGTGTTCGCCGGGTCCGTCGAGCTGCTGCTCGTCTCGCTGGTGGTGGCGGGCACGCCGCTGCTCACGATCGCCGTGACGGTGTTCCTCGTGAACTTCCGCCACGTGTTCTATGCGTTCAGCTTCCCGCTGCGCGTGGTCCGGGGGCGCCTCGCGCGGATCTACTCGATGGGCGCCCTGATCGACGAGGCCTACGCCATCGCCGCCGCCCAGCCCCGCGGTTGGACGGCGCCCCGGCTGCTGGCCATGCAGATCGCGCTGCATGCGTATTGGGTGCTCGGGGGCCTCGCCGGGGTGGCCGTCGCGTGGCTGCTGCCCGCGCCGGTCGAGGGCCTCGAGTTCGCGCTCGTCGCCCTCTTCATCGTGCTCGCCATGGACGCCGCCCGCACGCGGGCCCAGCTGCCCCTCGTGCTGGCGGCCACGGTCGCCGTCGGGGTGGCTCTGCTGCTCGCGCCCGCGCAGGTGCTCGTCGTCGCCTTCGCCCTCTACGCCGCGGTGCTGATCGCGTTCCACGTGCTCGCCGCGCGCGGGACCGCCCTGCCGCTGCCCGAGCCCGTGCCCGTCACCGGGCCGGTGCCCGTCGTCGCCGCGGCGGGGGAGCGGGCCGTCACGGATGCCGAGCCCGGCGTCGAGGAGGACCCCCGATGACCGGCGCCGCGTACCTGGTGGCCGCGGCCGTCGTCGCGGGCCTCGTGACCTTCTGCCTGCGCGCGTTGCCGTTCGCACTGCTGCAGCCGCTGCGGGAGTCCGTGCTCGCCGCGCGGCTGGCGGTGTGGATGCCTGCCGGCGTGCTGACCATCCTGGCCCTCGTGATGCTGCTCGACGCCGCGGCGCTGGCCCCTGGAGAGCCCGTGGACGGGACGCGGGTGGCCCACGCGCTGATCGCGGCGGCGGTGACAGTCGTCGTGCATCTGCTGGCCGGGCGGCGGACCCTGGTCTCGATCGCCGCCGGCACGCTGGCGTACGTGCTGTTGGTCAACCTGGCCTGACCGGCGGCGGGGCGGATTCGCCCAGGCGTTCGGCCCATGCGCGGGTCGCCGCGGCGAGGCGCCGGCCGTAGGCGGTGACCCCGTCTGACAGCGTCCCGGCGTTGTAGAGCGTCCCCGCCCGGGCGATCCCCTCCGCGGAGAGGTCGCCGCGCAGGTGACCGCGCAGGATCTCCAGCCCCAAGGCCAGGTTGTCCTCCGGCTCCCACAGGTGGAGGCCGTGCTCCGCCGCCTGCGCGAAGTACGGCGGCCACGTGATCTGCGCGGGCCCCACGCCGTTGGACTTCTCACCCTGCGCCACCCGGGCCACGAGCTCCTCGTAGCGTTCCCGGGTTACGGGGACGTCCGTCCCGCGCGGGGCGCTGTGCACACCGCCGGCGTCGTGCCCGAAGACGTTCCGGCCGCCGGACTCGAGCTCGGCCAGGGCCGCCGCCACCGCGAGGGGAACGTCCGCCCGGCGTGCGGCGGCCACGATCGCCGCGGCGTTGTCGAGGTGTCGGCCGAGCGTCGCCGTCGGGTCGGAGGAGCGGTCGCGGGCGGAGCGGCGGGTGAGGAGGTCGCGGAGCAGGCCCATCGGCCCACCCTCCCGCATCCCGGGTTGAGTTGTC
>NZ_JXSP01000061.1:0-10633 GCF_000946635.1 Micrococcus sp. MS-ASIII-49 | reverse complement strand
GACAACTCAACCCGGGATGCGGGGCAGGGGCCGGGCGGCGGCGCGTCGTCGGCGTCCGGGGCGCACTAGGGTGGAGCGCATGTCCGCGACCCCCCTCGGCTTCTGGAAGCTGCCCGCACGTCCCGACGGCGCCGCCCGTCACCTCGCCGTCATCACCGGGGGCGAGGCGCAGCAGACCATGCTCTTCCTCCAGGACGGGCAATGGTCCATCCTCGCCCTCTTCCAGGACGAGCTGGCCGGCAAGGCCGCCGCCCGCACCCTGGACGCGCTCCTGCAGTCCGTCACCTGTCTGCGCATGGGCGGCCGTGACGTCCTCGACGGTGCCGACACCCCGCGGCCCGGTGTCGAGTGGGCCGGCTACGACCGCGAGTTCGAGGAGGCCGACGTGGCCGAGCAGCGCGACGTCGAGCCGCGCGGCCGGATCTGGATCCTCCCCGCCACGGACGGCGCCTCCGTCGGCCTCAAGCTTCCCGGGCACCGCCGGTACGACGACGCCGTCGCCCAGTTCGCCGACGTCGACGCGGCGCGTGCCGCCGTCGCGGCGATCGACGAGCTCCTGGGCGTCGGCCCGCGCGGCTGAGCCGGCCGGCGTTCGTCGGCTCGGGGTCGTGACCGTTCGCCTCCCAGGGTTCACCTGCTGTTCACCCGGCTGCGCTGCCGGGCCCGGCTTCCTCGTCCGCCGCCCACCCATAATGGTGTGAAGAGCACAGGCCGCGGCCCGCCTCCGTCGTACCGAGGAGGGGACGGGCGGGCACGGTGACGCACCCAGTGAAGGAGACGGTCCATGGAGCTGCTGCAGCCCGACGCCCCCCGCGAGAACCTCCGCGAGTTCATCGACAAGCTGCGCGACGGCGGCTACACCGTCTCGGACGGCCACACCAACGATCCCGACCTGATCGATCCGCAGGGCCGTGCCGTAGAGACGTGGAAAGAGGACTACCCGTACGAGACGCGCATGACGCGCGAGGAGTACGAGCTGGAGAAGTACCGCCTGCAGATCGAACTGCTCAAGCTGCAGTACTGGGGCGAGGACACCGGCCAGCGCCACATCATCGTCTTCGAGGGCCGCGACGCCGCCGGCAAGGGCGGCACCATCAAGCGCTTCACCGAGCACATGAACCCCCGCACCGCCCGCGTCGTGGCCCTCAACAAGCCCTCGGACCGCGAGCTCGGCCAGTGGTACTTCCAGCGCTACATCCAGCACTTCCCCACGGCGGGCGAGATCGTGCTGTTCGACCGCTCGTGGTACAACCGCGCCGGCGTCGAGCGGGTCATGGGCTTCGCCACGGACGAGCAGTACCGCCGCTTCATGAACCAGGTGCCGCTGTTCGAGAAGATGCTCGTGGACGACGGCATCCACCTCACCAAGTTCTGGTTCTCCGTCACGCAGACCGAGCAGCGCACGCGCTTCGCGATCCGCCAGATCGACCCGGTCCGCCAGTGGAAGCTCTCGCCCATGGACCTCGAGTCCCTGGACCGCTGGGAGGCGTACACGGAGGCCAAGGAGGCCATGTTCCTCCACACGGACACGGACCACGCCCCGTGGATCTCCATCCGCTCCAACGACAAGAAGCGGGCCCGCCTCAACGCGATGCGCTACTTCCTGTCCCAGTTCGAGTACGAGGGCAAGGACCACGAGGTCGTCGGCACCCCGGACCCGCTGATCGTCCGCCGCGGCCGCGACGCCGTGGGGGACTGACCGCGGTCGACGTAGGCTGGGGGGCGGGTCCGTGTCCGGCACGGCCCGTCCCACCGTCCGAGCCACAGGAGGCCACCCGCGATGACCGAGCAGACCACCACCGTCCCCGTCGGCGCCGCCGACATCGGCGTCACGGGCCTGGCGGTGATGGGCGCGAACCTCGCCCGCAACTTCGCCCGCCACGGCTACACGGTGGCCCTGCACAACCGCAGCCGGGCCCGCACGGACCAGCTCGTGGCCGAGCACGGCGACGAGGGCGCGTTCGTCGCGACGGAGACGCTCGCCGAGCTCGTGCAGTCCCTCGCCGTGCCGCGCCGGGTGCTCATCATGGTCAAGGCGGGCGCCCCCGTGGACGCCGTCATCGACCAACTCGTCCCCCTGCTGGACGAGGGCGACATCGTCATCGACGCCGGCAACTCCCATTACGAGGACACCCGCCGCCGCGAGGCCGCCCTCGCCGAGAAGGGCCTGCACTTCGTGGGCGTCGGCGTCTCCGGCGGCGAGGAGGGCGCCCTGCACGGTCCGGCGATCATGCCCGGCGGTCCGGAGAAGTCCTACGAGGCCCTCGGCCCGATGCTCGAGAAGATCGCCGCGCAGTTCGAGGGGGAGCCGTGCTGCGCCTGGGTCGGCACGGACGGCGCCGGCCACTACGTGAAGATGGTCCACAACGGCATCGAGTACGCGGACATGCAGGTCATCGGCGAGGCCTACGACCTGCTGCGCCGCGTGGGCGGCCTCGAGCCCGCCGAGCAGGCCGAGGTGTTCACGGCGTGGAACCAGACCGACCTGGCCTCCTACCTCATCGAGATCACGGCCGAGGTGCTCGCCCAGGTGGACGCGGCCACGGGCCGCCCCCTCGTGGACGTGATCGTGGACGAGGCCGGGCAGAAGGGCACCGGCCGCTGGACCGCGATCTCGGGTCTCGACGTCGGCTCCCCGGTGGCCGCGATCGCCGAGTCCGTCTTCGCCCGCTCGCTGTCCTCCCAGCGCGCGGTGCGCGAGGCCGCCCGTGAGACCCTCGCGGCCGGCATCGACGAGGACGCGCAGCGCGCCCCGCAGGACACGGACGCGTTCGTGGAGGACGTGCGCCAGGCGCTGTTCGCCTCCAAGCTCGTGGCCTACGCGCAGGGCATGGACATGCTCGCCGCCGCCGCCGAGGAGTACGGCTGGTCGCTGGACCTGGGCACCATCGCCTCCCTGTGGCGGGACGGCTGCATCATCCGCGCCGACCTGCTCGACGTGATCATGCAGGCCTTCGGCGGCCGCGACACCTCCCGCCACCCGGCGCCGGGCACCCGCGCCCCCGGCCAGCCGCTCAACCTGCTCTTCGCTCCCGAGTTCGCCCAGGCGATCGCCGAGGCCCTGCCGGCCTGGCGCCGCGTGGTCGGCACCGCCGTCGCCGCGGGCGTGCCGGTCCCGGTGTTCTCCTCGGCCCTGGCGTACTACGACGGCCTGCGGGCCGACCGCCTCCCGGCCGCCCTCGTGCAGGGCCAGCGCGACTACTTCGGCGCCCACACCTACCTGCGCGTCGACCGCGAAGGCTCGTTCCACACGCTGTGGTCCGGCGACCGCACCGAGGTCGACGGCGAGGGCGTGCCCGTGGTCATGCCGCAGCCGACCGAGGGCGACCCCACGCAGGACTGACCCGGCGTGGACCCGGCCCTCAGATCCAGAGGGCCGGGTCCACGTACTCCGCGGGGTCCACGAGCGGCTTGCCCTCGGCCGGGCCCTTGCGCGGGCGGACGGTGGCCGGCACGCCGGTGGCGATCGCGTCGGCGGGGGTGTCCTTCACGACGACGGCGTTGGCGCCCACCGCCGTCCCCTCCCCGAGCTCGACGGGTCCGAGGATCTTGGCGCCGGCCCCCACCACGACGCCGTCGCGCAGCGTGGGGTGCCGCTTCACCTTGGCCAGGGAGCGGCCGCCGAGGGTGACCCCGTGGTACAGCATCACGTCGTCGCCGATCTCCGCGGTCTCGCCGATCACGACGCCCATGCCGTGGTCGATGAAGAACCGACGACCGATCGACGCGCCGGGGTGGATCTCGATGCCCGTGGCCGCGCGCGTGACCTGCGAGAGCACGCGGGCGGGCATCTTCAACCGGTCGTGCCGCCACATCCGGTGCGCGACGCGGTACGCCCACACGGCGTGCAGACCCGAGTAGACGAGGGCCACCTCGAGGTCACCGCGCGCCGCCGGGTCATGGCTGCGGACGGTCGCGATGTCTTCCTTGATGCGGGAGAACAGTCCCACGGGCGGCCCCTTCGGGTCGGTGCGGTCGGTGAGCGGGCGGCGGTCAGCCGCGGATGTCCTCGAAGAGGGCGGTGGAGATGTAGCGCTCGCCGAAGTCACACACGATGGCGACGATCAGCTTGCCCTCGGACTCGGGCTTGGCGGCCTCCTTGAGGGCGGCCGAGATGATCGCGCCGGTGGAGATGCCGCCGAGGATGCCCTCCTCGGTCCCGAGCCGACGGGCGGTCTCGATGGACTCCTCGAAGGTGGCCGGGTAGACCTCGTCGTAGAGGTCCGTGTCGAGGATCTCCGGCACGAAGTTCGCACCGATGCCCTGGATCTTGTGAGGGCCGGCCTGGCCGCCGGAGAGGATGGGGGAGTCGGCCGGCTCGACGGCGATGAGCTTCACGTCCGGCTTCTGCTCGCGCAGGTACCGGCCCGCGCCCGTGATGGTGCCGCCGGTGCCGACGCCGGCGATGAACACATCCACGGCGCCCTCGGACGCGTCCCAGATCTCCGGGCCGGTGCCCCTGTAGTGGGCCTGGATGTTGGCCTGGTTCGCGAACTGCTGGGCCCAGATGGAGTTCGGGGTGCTGCGGACGATCTCCTGGGCGCGCTCGAGGGCGCCGCGCATGCCGTCTGCACCGGGGGTCAGCACGATCTCGGCGCCGAACGCCTTGAGCATCACGCGGCGCTCGGTGGACATGGTCTCAGGCATGGTCAGGATCACGCGGTAGCCGCGCGCCGCGCCGACCATGGCCAGGGCGATGCCGGTGTTGCCCGAGGTGCCCTCCACGATGGTGCCGCCGGGGGTCAGCTCGCCGGCCGCCTCCGCGGCGTCCACGATGGCGGTGCCGATGCGGTCCTTCACCGAGTTGGCCGGGTTGTAGAACTCGACCTTCACGGCGACGTCGCCGGGCAGGTCCTTCGCGAGGCGGTTCAGCCGGACCAGGGGCGTGCCGCCGACCGCCTGGGTGATGTCGTCAAGGATGCGGGCCATGGTGATACCTCCGGTGGTGGTGCGCCTCGGGGCGCGGGCGATCGAGTGGGTGTTCCTGCGTCAGGCTATCGAGCCGCGGCGCCGCTCAGGCGTCCACGAGCCACGCGGAGTAGTTCCGGCGCACCTTCGCGAGCTTCGGATCGATGACCACACGGCAGTATCCGTTGGAACGGCGCCGCGCATAGAAGTCCTGGTGAATGTCCTCGGCCGGGTGCCACGCGGACGCCGGCTCGACGCGTGTGACGATGGGGCTGTCATAGTTCGCCTGCGCCCGGGCGATCTCGTCCGCGAAGAACCGGGCCTCGGCCTCGTCGTGGGCGAAGACGGCCGAGCGGTACTGGGTGCCGACGTCGGCCCCCTGGCGGTTCAACGACGTGGGGTCGTGGCCGGTGAAGAACAGGTCCATGATCACCTCGGGCGGCACGACGGCGGCGTCGAAGCGCACACGGACCGCTTCGGCATGGCCGGTGGTCCCGGTGCACACGGACTCGTAGCTCGGGGCGGGGTCGTCGCCTCCGGTGTAGCCGGACTCGACGGCGAGCACGCCCCGCACGCGACGGTAGACGGCGTCGAGGCACCAGAAGCAGCCGCCGGCGAGCGTCAGCTCGCGGACGTCGGCGGGCGCGCCGGAGGCGCCGAGGGGCTCGGTACGGGGGAAGTCGGTCATGGCAGGCACAGCAACGCGGCCCGCGCTTTTCATTCCCGACGACGCCGCCCCGTGCCGTCACCCAGGGCCGCCGGGTCGTGCGTGCCCGGGCCGGGTGGGCCATCATGGCCGGTATGACCGTGTCCCGTCCCGCCGTCCCCACCTCGCCGGAGCATGCCCTGGCCCCGCCGACGCTCGGGCAGGTCCTCGAGGTCGTCCAGGGGCTGTGGCCGCGGGAGCTGGCGGAGCCGTGGGACGCCGTCGGGCCGGTGGCCGGGCGCCCGGAGGCGCCGGTGCGGACCGTCCTGTGGGCGCTGGACCCCGTGCAGGCCGTGGCCGACGAGGCCGTCGCCCGTGGGGCCGACCTCGTGGTCACCCACCACCCGCTCCTGCTGCGCGGGACCTCGTCCGTCGCCGCCGTCGGACACGCCGCCGCCGCCAAGGGCCGCCTGCTGCACACCCTGATCGAGCACCGCATCGCCCTGCTCGCCGCGCACACCAACGCCGACGCCGTCGTGGACGGCGTCTCGGACGTGCTGGCCCGTGCCGTCGGCGTCACCGGAGCGCTCTCGCCCCTGACGGCCTCCGCCGCCGGCACCGGGGCCGAAGGCATCGGCCGGGTGGGCGACCTGCCCGAGGAGACCGACCTGGCCGCCTTCGCCCGGGCCGTGCACGCGGCGCTGCCCGCCACGGCCGGCGGCGTGCGCGTGGCGGGCGACCCCGCCCAGCGCATCCGCCGCGTCGCCGTGTGCGGCGGTGCCGGAGACAGCCTCTTCGACGCGGTCCGCGCGTCCGGCGCGGACGTCTACGTCACCGCCGATCTGCGCCACCACCCGGCCTCGGAGGCCCGGGAGACGGCCGCGCCGGGGGAGGGACGTCCCGCGCTCGTGGACGTCTCGCACTGGGCGAGCGAGTCCCTATGGCTCGAGCACGGCGCCCGCGCCCTGGAGGCCGCCCTGGCGGAGCGGGGACTGGGCGTCACCACCCTGTTCTCAGATCACCGCAGCGACCCCTGGGACTTCCTGGTCGGGGGAGAGCGGGCCGACGAGGGGAGTCACGCATGAGTGAGGTCACCGCACCGCCGGCCGTCCAGGCCCGGCTGCTGGAGCTCCAGGAGCTCGACACGGCCCTGGACCAGGCCCGCGCCGCCGTCCGTCGGCTCAAGGCAGACCCGGAGCACGCCCGGCTGCGCGCCCGCGCGCTGGAACTCGAGGAGGCGCTGCCCGGCCTGCAGGACGCCGCCCGCACCGCCGACCGGGCGGGAGCCGAGGCCACCGAGAAGGCCGCCGCCACCCGCGCCCGTCGGGACCGGACCCGGGAGCGGCTCGAAACGGGCCAGGGCGGGCCCAAGGAGCTGCAGGCCATGCAGCACGAGGACGACACGCTCACCGCACTGCTCGACGACCACGAGGCCGCGGCCCTCGAGGCCATGGAGGCCGCCGACGCCGCCGAGTCCCGGCTCGCGAAGGGCCACGCCGCCCTGGAGCGGGCGCGGGCCGAGGTCGAGGCCCGCGCGGCGGAGGTGCGCCGCGAGGGGCAGGCCGTGACCCAGCGTGGCCGGGACCTCACCCAGCGCCGGGCGGCGTTGGCCGCGGAGTTCCCCGCGTCGTTGCTGGCCCTGTACGAGCAGGCGCGGGAGCGCAACGGCGGCATCGGCGCGGCCCGGCTCGTCGGGAACCGGTCCGCGGCCGCGGGCACGGAGCTGTCGCCCGCGGAGGTCGCGCGCATCCGGGCCCTCCCGCCGGCCGCCGTCGCCCGCTGCCCCGAGTCCGGCGCCATCCTCATCCGGGACTGACCCCGGGCCCCGCCCCCGGCGCGATCAGTAGAGTGGGGGGGCCGCGTCGGACGGCGCGACCACGGACACGAGGAGGCGCACGGTGAGCGGACGAGTCCTGCAGGTGGAGGCCGACGGCGGGTCGCGGGGCAACCCCGGCGTCGCCGGCTACGGCGCCCTGGTGCGCGACCCGGCCACAGGCGAGATCCTCCGGACCGACGCCGCCCCGCTGGGGAAGGCGTCCAACAACGTGGCCGAGTACTCCGGGCTCGTGGCCGGGCTGCGGATGGCCCGGGACCTCGACCCGGAGGCCCGGGTGCACGTGCTGATGGACTCCAAGCTCGTGGTGGAGCAGATGTCCGGGCGGTGGAAGATCAAGCACGACGACATGCGGCGCCTCGCGGCCGAGGCCCGGTCCGTGCTGCCCCCCGAGCGCGTCAGCTACGAGTGGATCCCGCGCAACCGGAACAAGGACGCCGACCGCCTCTCCAACGAGGCCATGGACGCCGGCGCGCGGGGCGGGCAGTGGGACGCCGGCGCCTCAGAGGTGCCCGTTGCGGCTCCCGCGAAGGCGTCCACGACCTCCGCGTCGGCGGTGGCCGAGTCCGGCCTCGAGGCCGACGCGGACGTCCGGGCCGTGGAGGCGGACGGGCCCGAGGCCGTCGCGTCGCCGGGGGATGCGACCCCGGCGCCCGCGCCCACGGGTCGGCTGCACCACGTGGAGATCTGGGTCGCCGACCTCGCGGCAGCCGAGGCCAGCCTCGGCTGGCTGTTCGGCGAGCTCGGCTACGTGCCGGGCGAGGGGTGGGCCGAGGGCCGGACGTACCAGGGCGCGGGGGAATACCTCGTGCTCGAGGCCGGGCCCGACGTCGCCGCGGGCGCCCACGAGCGCACCCGCCCGGGCCTGAACCACCTGGCCTTCCGGGCCGGGTCGCGCTCCCGCGTGGACGAGCTCACCGCCGCCGCGCGCGGCCGGGGGTTCCGCCTGCTCTTCGAGGACCGCCACCCGCACGCCGGGGGAGCGGACCACTACGCCGCCTACCTCGAGACCGCGGACGGCTTCGAGGTGGAGCTGGTGGCCGTCGAGGACTGAGGCTGCGTCCGGGCAGGGCGCGCCTCGTCCGGGATCACCCCTCGGGCAGGATCACCCGCAGCGTGCCGGGCTTCGCGGCGGACGGCCGGGCCAGCTCGACCTCCCAGCCGGGGCCGTCCCCGGCCCGTGCGACCACGTCCGCCACGCGGTCCAGCGTCGAGGTCTCCCGCGCCCCCGCCTCCAGGAGCGCGCGGGCCACGAGGCCGCGGGTGTGCTTGGCGAAGTGCGAGACGACGGTCCGCTCGCCATCGCGCAGCTGGAACACGTCGACCGCGAGGGTCCGCTCCGCCGGTGCCCGCCACTGGGCCGCGTAGCCGCCGGAGCGGCAGTCGACGACGGGCCCGCCGTCCCGCGCGGCGAGCGCGTCGAGGGCGGGGGTCATCACGGGGCGCCAGTGCGCGGCCAGCCCGGGCAGCCCCGGCAGCCTCGCGCCGACGGGCAGCCGGAAGGCGGGGATCCGGTCCGCCAGCGCGGTGGCGCCGAACAGCGCGGAGAAGACCAGCACGGACGCGCGGGCGCGGCGCTTCGCCGCCGCGGACAGGGAGACGTGGTCGAGCGCATCGAAGAGCACGCCCGTGAACACCCGGTGACCGGGCGCGGCAGGGGCCGAGGCCAGGCGCGTGTTCGCCTCGACCTCGCCGGTGAGCGACGCCCCGACGCCGAGAGCCGCCAGGGCATCCGGGGCGGCCGAGACCGCGGCGAGCCGCGTGAGCAGGTCCGCGCGGGCGCCCGTCACCGCGGCGTCATCGGCCAACGCGAGGGCATCGAGGTCGAGCGGGGCCCCGGAGCGGGGCGCGGTCTTGCCCTCGGAGGGCGGCAGCAGGATCAGCACCGGGCCAGCCTAGCTGTAGGAGGGCATGACGTTGTTGACTCGGGTCGGTGCCAGTGAGGCCGGAGGAGGGGACTGCCGCACCGATAGGTGACAGGTGGGGTCTTATGCCGGGAGGGTCACGGCGGGCTTCATCATGGTCTCGTACTCGATGGGGGTCAACCGCCCGAGACGGGCTTGTCGACGGCGCCGGTGATAGGTGCGCTCGGTCCAGGTGACGATCGCGATCCGTAGCTCATCCCGGGTCGTCCAGGACCGCCTGTCGAGGACGTTCTTCTGCAGCAGGGCGAAGAAGCTCTCCATGGCGGCGTTGTCCCCGGCCGCACCCACTTTGCCCATCGAGCCGACCAAGCCGTGCCGGTTGAGGGCATGGACGAATTTCCGGGATCGAAATTGCGACCCGCGGTCCGAATGAACGATGCAACCGGCCACATCCCCGCGCCGAGCAACGGCGTTCTGCAGTGCCTGGACGGCCAGCCGGGCTTTCATTCGCGAGTCGATGGAGTAGCCGACGATCCGCCCGGAGAAGACGTCTTTGATCGCGCACATGTAGAGCTTGCCCTCGGCGGTCCTGTGCTCGGTGACGTCGGTCAACCACAGCTGGTTTGAACCGCCAGCAGTGAAGTCCCGCTCCACCAGGTCATCGTGCACCGGCGGACCCGGCTTCTTCCCGTTCTTGCCGCGCTTCTTCCCGAACACCGACCACCAGCCGTTGTCCCGGCAGATCCGCCACGCGCTGCGCTCACACATCACCTCGCCGGCTTCCTTGGCCTCATCGACCAGGAAGCGGTAGCCGAACTCCGGATCGTCCTGATGGGCGTCGAACAACGCGTTCGCCCGGTACGCCTCGGCCAGCTCGGCGTCGGTGACAGGGTCCGCCAGCCAGCGGTAGTAGGGCTGGCGGGAGAGCTTGAGCACCCGGCACGTCACCGCGACGGGGATCCCGACGGCGGCGAGCTCCTTCACGAGCGGGTAGAGCCTTTTCCCGGCAGGTTCGCCTGGGACAGGTAGGCCGCCGCCCGTCGTAGGACCTCGTTCTCCTGCTCGAGCAGGCGGATCCGCTTCTTCAGCTCACGGTTCTCGGCCGACTCGGCTTTGGTTGTCCCAGGCTTCGCGCCGTCCTCGACGTCGGCCTGGCGCATCCACTTCGACAGGGTCATCTCATGGATGCCAAAGTCCTTGGCGATCTGCGCGAGCGTCACACCCTCTTCGCGGCTGCGGGCCACGCGCACGACGTCGTCACGGAACTCTTGGGGATAGGGAGCAGGCACAGCAACATCCTTCCAGGCCGCCCTGCGGGCAAGCCAGATCAGGTGTCACCTATTCGTGCGGCAGTCCCGAGCGTCTCCGCAGGAGGTATGA
>NZ_JXSP01000060.1:0-82396 GCF_000946635.1 Micrococcus sp. MS-ASIII-49 | reverse complement strand
TGGGTCTTTTCGGGCAGGTGGGTGGTGTAGGAACTTCCATCCTGCGGGGCGGGGCCCACTCGTCTCATCTCAGCCCGGTACCCATGTCAAGAACCTCATGACCCACAACACCTAGCCAGGCGCCCCCGGACCGACGCGCGGACGGGCCGGGCCGACGTCGTCGTCCGGACCTGGCACAGTGGTGGGGTCCGCACAGCCGCCCCGCATCCCAGGAGTCGCCCGATGACCGCCATGAACGTGTTCGGTGTGGTGTACCCGTTCGTCCTGCTCGTGATCGCGGCCGCCGTGTGGCTCGGGATCCGCTCCAGCGGGCGGGAGCGCACGCACGCCTCCGCTCTGGAGCAGCGCCTGCGGGAGCACACCTTCACGGGGCAGGACCGCGTGACGCTGGAATGGCCGCGGGACCGGCGACGCCCGAGCCTGGCGAAGGTCGTCTCGATCGGCGAGTCGTACGGGTACCGCCTGCTGGACAAGCGGGAGCGCGAGCACGTGGTGGAGCTCGAGTTCGAACGGATCCTCGACGACGAGGGGTTCTGACCCCAGCCGGGGGCCGTGAGGTGGGACGGACCGGCTGTAAGCCGGGTTCTGTGCCTCGCGCGCGTTGCCCCGCGCGAGGTGACGGCCATCCATCTGGGCCCGCCATCGCTGACGGGCTCGAGCGGCCAACCCGGACGCTGGGGCGAGCAGCCCTCGTGACGCGTCCTGTTCGGCCTTGCACCGGATGGGGTTTACCGAGCCGGCCCCGTCACCGGGGCCGCTGGTGGTCTCTTACACCACCCTTTCACCCTTACCGCCGCGCACACGGCGCGGAGGCGGTCTTCTCTCTGTGGCACTGGCCCGCGGGTCGCCCCGGGTGGATGTTGTCCACCATCCTGCTCTGCGGTGCCCGGACTTTCCTCGCACCCCCGCAGGGGCACGCGGCCGTCCGCCGATCCGTCCCGACCCACCAGTCTACGCCCCGCCGAGACCGCGGGGCCGCTCCGGACGTGTCCTCACCTAGAATGGAGGCGCCCGCCGACAACGAGGTCGGGGGATGGGGCCTGCCCAGGACGGCCCCGCCAGGTTTCAAGGAAGGACTCCCGTGGCAGACACCGCCTCGACCCAGACCCCTGAGTGGAACACGCAGCAGAAGCTCGCGGAGAAGATGGTCCCCCTGCTGGGCACCCTGTACCGCGAGCACAACGTGGTCACCTCGATCTACGGGCGCTCCCTCGTGAACCGCGGCGTGATCGACATCATCAAGGCCCACCGCTACGCCCGCCGCGTGCAGGAGGCCCCGCTGAGCGTCGAGTCCACCTACCCCCTGGTCGAGGCCATGGCTGCGATGGACCTGGGCGCCGCCACCATCGACCTGGCCGAGCTGGCCGCCAAGCAGAAGGCCTCGGGGCAGGACGTCCAGGCCTTCCTGGACGCCGAGCTCGCCGAGGTCAAGGGCAAGGCCGGTGAGGGCCTGGGCGAGACCCAGGACGTCGTGCTCTACGGCTTCGGTCGCATCGGCCGCCTGCTGGCCCGCATCCTCCTCGACCACGCCGGCGGTGGCTCCAAGCTGCGCCTGCGTGCCGTCGTCGTGCGCAAGAACTCGGAGGACGACCTGATCAAGCGCGCCTCCCTGCTGCGCCGCGACTCGATCCACGGCCCGTTCGACGGGACGATCGTGGTGGACGAGGACCGCGACGTGATCACCGCCAACGGCACCGAGATCCAGGTCATCTACTCAAACGATCCGACCACGGTGGACTACACCTCCTACGGCATCAAGGACGCGCTGGTCGTCGACAACACCGGTCGCTGGCGCGACGACGAGGGCCTGTCCCAGCACCTGCAGGCCAAGGGCGCCGCGAAGGTCCTGCTGACCGCCCCGGGCAAGGGCGAGATGAAGAACATCGTGTTCGGCGTGAACTCGGACGACATCACGCCCCAGGACACGATCGTCTCGGCGGCCTCCTGCACCACCAACGGCATCACCCCGGTGCTCAAGGTCATCCAGGACGACTACGGCATCGACCACGGCCACGTGGAGACCGTGCACGCCTACACCAATGACCAGAACCTCGTGGACAACTTCCACAAGGGCGCCCGTCGTGGCCGTGCCGCCGGCATGAACATGGTGCTCACCGAGACCGGTGCCGCCAAGGCCGTGGCCAAGGCCCTGCCCGAGCTCAAGGGCAAGCTCTCCGGCAACGCCATCCGCGTCCCCACCCCGGACGTGTCCATGGCCATCCTGAATCTCGAGCTGACCAAGCCCACCTCGGTGGAGGAGCTGAACGCCCGCCTGAAGCAGGAGTCCCTCACCGGCCCCCTGCGCGGCCAGGTCGGCTACGTGGACTCCCCGGAGGTCGTGTCCACCGACTTCGTCGGCTCGGACCGCGCCGGCGTCGTGGACGGCCTGGCGACCCTCGTGAACAACGACGGCAAGAACGCGATCCTCTACGTCTGGTACGACAACGAGTACGGCTACTCGCACCAGGTGATCCGCGTGGTGGAGAAGATGGCGGGCCAGCAGGTCCCCGCCTTCCCGCAGGCCTGACCCGCCGATGACCGATGGCCCGTCCCCGCGGAGGGGACGGGCCGTCGTCGTGTGCCGACCGGGTCGGACGTGGAGCCGAGGCTCAGGCCTCGTCGTCCCCGTGGTCGCCGTCGGGGCCGTGCTCGTGGTCTTCGTGGTCGTCGGCGTCGTGGCCGAAGGGGTCCTCGTCCGTGCCGGGCAGCCACGTCACACCGGGCACGTTCAGACGCTCGGCCCGCTGCGCGCGCTTCCAGCGCCGCTGCCATTTGCCCTCGAGCCGGTTCACGTAGAGGGTGCCGTTGAGGTGGTCGTACTCGTGCTGCATGATGCGCGCGAACCAGCCCTCGGCCTCGAACTCGAACATCTCGCCGTCCACGCGCTGGCCGGACAGGCGCACGCGGGTCGGGCGCTGCAGGGGGAAGCCGAGCCCGGGCACCGAGAGGCAGCCCTCGGTGTGCTCGTCCGGGTGAGGCTCCTCCCGCGGCGCCTTGTCCAGGTGCGTCAGCACCGGGTTGATCACGTGGCCCACGTTCGGCGCGTCGCCGGAGTCCGGGAACGTCCACGTGAAGATCCGCAGCCCGACCCCGACCTGCGGGGCGGCCAGGCCCACGCCGTGCGCGGCGTCCTGCGTGACGTACATGTCCTCGATCAGCTCGCGGATCTCGTCGTCGATCACCTCCACCTCGGCCGCGCGCCGGTGCAGCACGGGCTCGCCGTAGACGGTGATGGGACGGATGGAGGCCATGGCACTGCGCTTCCCGGCCCGGGCTGCGGGCCTGCGTGGGTGGGGGGACGGGGGAGTCCCCAGCCTACCGCCGGGGACACCACGACGACGGCCGTCATTCCGCGGCGAGGGCCTCCAGCGCATCCGGGTCCAGCAGCGCCACCCGCGGGCCCGCCATGGCGATCAGCCCGTCGTCGGCGAGGCGGCGCAGCCCGCGGCTGAACGCCTCGGGGGTGGTGCCCAGCAGCGAGGCGACGTCCTTCTTCGGCGCGGCCAGCACCACGACGAGGTCGGCCTCGTCCCGGAGGGCCGGCAGGCCGAGCAGATGTCCGGCGATCCGTGCGGTGACAGGCTGATGCTCCCGGGCCAGCCGTTGTTCCGCCTCGGCCAGGCGGACGGCCAGCGTCCGCATCACGCGTCCCCCGATGCCCGGATGCTCGGCCAGGAGTCGGGCGACCTCGGCGTGGGAGAAGGTGCACAGGCGGGTCGCGGCCACGGCGCGCCCCCCATGCCGGGCCGGCTCGCCCGTGAGGAACTCGTGCTCGCCCACGGAGTCCCCCGGCTCGACCATCCGCACCACGCGTTCCCGGCCGGTCGCTGAGCCGAGCGTCAGCGCCAGGCGGCCGCTGTGCACGACGCACAGGCGGTCCGTGCGGTCACCGGCCAGGTGCAGGGCATCGCCGGCCTCGAGCACGAGCGGCCGCGCCAGGGCGGAGACCCGGCGCAGCTGCTCCAGATCCAGCCCGGTGAACAGCGGGACCCGGGCCGCGCACGGCTCTGGTTCATCCACGGGGATGAGGGGCAGGTCGATACGCACGCCATCAGCCTCCCACACGGCGGCTTGACCGCGGTCAAGGCGTACCCGCCGTCCCCTTCGTAGCGTCAGTGACATCCCCGGAGGACGGGGATCGGACCGGGCGCCCGCCCCGTCTGCTCAGCCTCACCGGCGGCCGCGCCGGTGACGACCGACTGGAGTGACCATGACCCCCACCACGCACACCCTGCTCCGCGCCGAGGGCTTCAGCTGCCCCTCGTGCGTCCGGAAGATCGAGAAGGCCCTCGACGCCCTGCCCGGCGTGACCGGCGCGCAGGTCCACTTCGAGACCCAGCGCATCGAGGTCGACCACGACCCGCAGACCACCACTGCCCAGGACCTCGTCGAGGCCGTCGCCAAGGTCGGCTACACCGCCCGGCCGTCGGCCTTCTGACCCCGCCCTCCCCCGACGAACGGAGTCCGCCATGTCCACCCCCGCCGTCACACGTCCGGGCCGCCCTCGTGCCCGGTTCACGTTGTCCCGCCGCTGGCGGCGCCCCGTGGTGGCCGGCCTGCTGATCGCCGTCTCGCTCGTGCTGGCGCCCGAGCAGCTGGCCCACGGGACCGGACACCTCGTGGCGGCGGGCCTGATGCTCGCCGCCGCCGTCGTGGCCGGCCTGCCGATCGCGCGCGACGCGATCGCCGCCCTGCGGGTGAAGACCGTCGGCATCGACCTGCTCGTCGCCACCGCCGCGATCGGCGCGTCACTGCTCGGCAATTTCTGGGAGGCCGCCGCCGTGACCTTCCTCTTCGCCCTCGGCCACGCCCTCGAGGACGCGACCCTGTCTCAGACTCGCTCGGCGCTCGCGGACCTCGTCTCCACGGCGCCCGAGACCGCCGTCGTCGTGGACGCAGACGGGACCCAGCGCACCGTGCCTGCCCACGAGGTGGCCCCCGGCGCGACCGTCCTCGTCAAGGCCGGCGCTCGGGTGCCGGTGGACGGCGTGGTGCTCACCGGGGTCGGCGCCGTGGACGAGGCATCCATCACGGGCGAGTCCATCCCGGCGGAGAAGACCGACGGTGACGCCATGTACGCGGGCACCGTCGCCACGGCCGGCCTGCTGCAGGTGCAGGCCCGGGGCGTCGGCGCCGACACCACGCTGGCGCGCATCATCCACCGCGTCGAGGCGGCGCAGGAGGCCCGTGCGCGGACCCAGCAGTTCATGGACCGCTTCTCCCGCTGGTACACCCCGGCGATCATGGTGCTGGCCTTCGCGACAGGCCTGATCACGCGGGACGTCCCCCTGGCCCTGACCCTGCTGGTCATCGGCTGCCCGGGCGCCCTCGTGATCTCCATCCCGGTCGCGATCGTGGCAGGGATCGGCCGCGGCGCCAAGGACGGCGTGCTCATCAAGGGAGGGGAGTTCCTTGAGCGCTCCGCGAAGGTCGACGCCGTCGCCGTCGACAAGACCGGCACCCTCACGTCGGGCACCCCCGAGCTGACAGACGTCGTCGCGTTCGAGCCCGGGGCCGAGGACGAGGTGCTGCGCTGGGCCGCACGGCTCGAGGCGGCCTCGGACCACCCGCTGGCCGCGCCGGTCGTCGCGGCGGGCCGGGACCGCGGCCTGCTGGACGGCCCGCTGGCCACGGATGTGGACGTCGTCCTCGGCCGCGGGCTCACCGGAGAGGTGGACGGCCGCGTCGTCGCCGTGGGCAACGTGGCGATGCTGCGCGAGCGCGGCGTGGATCCGGCCGCGACCGACCGGGTCGAGACCGTCGCGGCCGAGCTCGCGGAGGCGGGCCGGACCCCGGCGGCGGTCGTCGTCGACGGCATCCCGCTCGGCGTCCTCGCCATCGCAGACACCCTCCGGCCCGAGGCCGCGGGCATGATCCGGGCGCTGCACGGGATCGGCGTCCGCGAGGTCGTGATGCTGACCGGCGACCAGCCCGGCGTCGCGCAGGCCGTGGCCCGGCAGGTGGGCGTCGACCACGTGCGGGCGGGCCTGCTGCCCCAGGACAAGCTCGAGGCGATCGAGGCCCTGCAGGCCGAGGGCCGCGTCGTCGCGATGGTCGGTGACGGTGTCAACGACGCCCCGGCCTTGGCGACGGCGGACATCGGCGTGGCCATGGGCGCGGCCGGCTCCGGCGTGGCCATCGAGACCGCGGACATCGCCCTGATGGGCGACCGGCTCGAGCGGCTGCCGCAGGCGCTCGATCTGGCCCGGCGCACGGTGCGGGTGATGCGGCAGAACATCGCGATCTCCCTCGTCACCGTCGCGGCCCTGCTGGCCGGCGTCTTCACCGGCGGCGTCACGATGGCCGTCGGCATGCTCGTGCACGAGGCGTCCGTGCTGCTGGTCATCGTGAACGCGATGCGCCTGCTGCGGCGCCGCGATTAGCCCAGGTCCACGACCTCGAATTCGAGCAGGTCGGCGCCCGTGGCGACCGGCGCCGGGCGGCCGCCCTGCTCGGCGGCGTGAGCGGCGGGCATGCGCCCGTCCCGCCAGCGCCGGAAGTCCTCCTCCGACGCCCACGTCGTGACCACGAAGTAGCGGTCCTCGCCCGCGGTGGGCCGGAGCAGCTGGAAGCCCTCGAATCCCGGCTCCTGGTCCACCGCGTGCTTGCGGGCGGCGAACCGCTTCTCGAGCTCCGGGCCGGCGCCCTCGGGGACGCTGATGGCGTTGATCTTCACGACGGACACGGGGAGGCCTCCTCGTCGGCGGGGGTGCGGCGTCGGGTCGACGCCCTCACCGGCCGACTCTACGCCCGGCTGCGGACCGGGAGTCCGTCGATCGGTTGAGGCCCGGCGGCGTCGTCCCTGCGAAGTTGGAGCCGTGGGACCGGCCGCCGTGGGACCTCGGGCGGTCCCGCTCGCCATCATCGGCGACCTGCACTTGGACCTCACTGACGCGCAGTGGGTGAACAGCCTCTATGCCGTGCTGCTGGCCGCCCTGTTGCTCTCCACCGGCAACCTCGCGGACCGATGGGGTCGCAAGCGGCTCTTCCTCACCGGGTCCGCGCTGATCGCCCCGTATCCGCGCCGCCCTGCGGCACAACACCCCCTTTGTTGCTACCGTTTCGGTGTCCACTTCCACGCAACAGCGGGTGTCCGAGGTCGGTTGCTCCCTTTGGCATCGCACCGCAGATTGGTCGCCATGAACGACATGCACTCGCTGGGCCGACTGATCGCCTCAGCCCAGGAGCGGAACGGCTGGTCCCTCCGCGACCTCGCCGCCCGCGCCGACCGCGCAGGGTACGACATGAGCCACACCAGCTTCGCGCGGCTCAAGTCCACCCCGGTCACCTCGATCAAGGGCGAGAACATCACGATGCTCGCGCTCGTGCTGAAGGTTCCCGTGGCCCACGTGGCCACCGCAGCGCTGGAGTCCATGGGGGTGGAGCTCGACTCGGCTCTTCACCCGTCGGTCCTCGACGACGTTCAGGAATCCCCTGACCTATCGACGTATGACCAGGAGCTGCTCACCGCAGTCCTCCAGGTCATGCTCGACCGACGTAGGACGTACCACCATGATGAGCATGTCCACGCAGACCAGCACCAGGACCGCGAGCGCGGCACGGCCGAGCGCGGGGCAGCGCGCTGCGGTGACGCTGGCGCTGAACAGAAGACCGCCGCGGCCGGCGCGCCGGCCGACTTCGATCTGGCAGCACACGCCGACCTCGAGCCGGCCCGCGACCGGCAGGCCCGGGAGTGGGGCGACGTCGGGGAAGAGAACCTGGACATGGGCGGGGAGGGCGCGTGAGTGGATTCGACGTGCTCCCGCTTACCGGGGAGGGGCGGGCTCTGTATGAGAAGGAACGCGGCCATCGGCCCGAGGTTGCGCGTGTGCTCATCACGGTAAAGGCGGCGCCGCAGCCGTCCGAGAAGTACGGGGACACGGTTTGCGTCGCTGGCATCCGCATGCGCGAGGGCTCAGGACCGGAGTGGATCCGGCTCTACCCCATCCCCTTCCGGTCGATGGCAGAGCTCGAACGCTTCAAGAAGTACGACGTCGTGGACGTCCGGGTTACCCCTGCGGCGGATGATTACCGCTCCGAGAGCTATCGGCCCGACCGTGGGTCTCTGGTTGTCGTCGACCATCTTCCCCCGTGGAAGCCGCGGCACGAGTACGTGCGCCCCCTTACCGACCAGTGGACCATGTGCCGGATCCTCGCCACGGCTCGCGCCAAGCAGGCTTACCCCAGTCTCGCGGTGGTGCGTCCCCGGCGCGTAGATGATCTCGTTGTCACGCCCCACCCGGGATGGACAGCGGACCAGCAGCGGAAGATCGACCGAGCCGCGAACCAACTCGATCTTTTCGACGATAGGGCGGGGCAGCCAACCCCCCTCCAAGCCCCGCGCTTCACCGCCCACTATCACTACGTGTGTGACGAGCCGGGTTGCGCCGGGCACAAGCAGAGCCTCATCGACTGGGAGGCCGCGGAGCTGGTGCGACGCTGGCACGCGAACGACTCAGATGCGGTCGCCGCCGCGGCGTTGAGGACCCGATTCTTCGACGAGATGGCGGACTCGGCGCGCGGGCCGCTCTTTTTCGTAGGCAATCAGCACCAGGCGCCGCGCGGATTCACCGTTCTGGGCGTCTATCGGTCCCTCGGTTAGACGGACGTCACCAGTTGGCGCGCTGTGAGCTTTCGCACACGCTCTAGGACTACCTGACGGTGGCAGCACCGCTCGGACGCCTCGAAGCACAGCAGGACGACGCGTTCCGTACGTGCCATCTCCGCTACGTCGCGCACCGCCTCTGCAGCAGCGGCTCCGTGCAACATCTCCTCGAATCGAACCAGTGCGTCGCCGTGGGCGGGAGTCCCTGGCTCCCAGAAGCCGCCTCGGTTGTCCTTGGGATTTCCGAGCTCCGGGCGGTGCTCGTAGCGGATCCCAGCGTCCGCGAGCGCGGCGCGCAGAGCGGTCTTGGAGAAGCCCTTCTTGCGGGATATGGCGTTGAGGCGGACGTCAACGACCACGTCGGCGTGCCAGGCGTACAGGTCGCCGATGTACTCGTCGATCGTGCGCCCCTCGTAGCCATGGCCCATGATCCACACCTGTTCACGCATGCTTGCCATAGTCGCACACGGCAGGCGGGTGCTTTGTCGGGCGGTGACCTAACGTGCCCGCCGCCACGTTGACCATGTCGGCATGTTCCACCCCTGGAGGGCGCTGCGCGCTGACGCACGTCGTCATGGTCTGGGCCTGCCCGCACCCGACGGCGCCGGCCGCGACCGATGGTGCGACGATAATCTGGCTCGACCCACGCATGAGGCAGGCCGAGCGGCGGTGCGCGCTCACCCACGCGCTCGTGCGCCTCGAGCACGGCCACCGCGCTTGCCAGCCTCCGACCATCGAGTAAGCGGTGCGCGCAGCCGCGGCCCGGCAGCTCATCACGCTCGAGCAGCTCGCCGACGCCCTGCCCTGGTCCATGAGCCTGGACGAGCTCGCCGACGAACTGTGGGGGACCCTGCTCGTGCTCACCGACCAACTCGCCGGACTCACCCGGACCGAGCGCGAGCACCTCGCCGCCCAGATCCCCGAGCACCGCGAGACCGTCTAGCCTGCCCGTCCCCGGACGTACCGTCCCGACATGACCACCACCACCCAGGCGCCCGCGAGCGCGGGCCACCTGTCCGTGCGTGACCACATGGTGCTGCAGCTGTGGGGGCCGCGGTGGCGGCACGAGGCCGCGTGTGACCGGGCAGCTGAGCATCTGCTCGGGCTGCGGGGAACGGCGCTGACGATGCGCGTGGCGGTGCTGGCCGAGGACCCGGTGGCCATCGCCACCTACCCGGTGATCACGCGGCGAGCCCGGGAGGCTCGGCAGACCCGCGAGCGCGCGATGCGGGCGCCGGTGGCCTCCGAAGGTTGATCTACGCTGTGAGCACTCTCACCTAACGAAGGGGCCGTCCATGTCCTCCATCCGCAGCCGCGCGGCCGCCCTGTGCGTCGCACTCGGCCTCGCGCTCACGGGATGCGGAGCTGATGTTCCCACCACCCCCGGCCCCACGACCAGTGCAGCGGCCACCTCGGCCAGCCCTGCCCCATCCACCTCGCGCGCCGCGGAAGCCGCTGAGCCCACGCGTTCGCTGGGCCCCGTGTCAGTCTCTGCACTCCTGCAGTGGGTGCCCGACGACCCGAGCGTGACGCGGTCGATCAGGGTCCGCGCGAGCATTGCAGTCAACGGCGAGCTCGCCACCATGACCACGCCGCCGAATGATCGGATCCCGTCCAACCATGCCGGGCCTGGCCAGTGGCTGATCCTGGACGTGCCGCAGGTAAAGCTGGGAGACCGGGTGCAGGTGGCGGCGTATGCCGACGATGCTCTAGGCGAGGGCCGGGTGGCCTGCAGCCTGACCGTGCTGAACGCGCGCACACCCCTGGACCGAGAGACCAGCGAGGCCGGCGACCTGCCCTCGGTGGAGTGCGACGCCGTCGTCACGGGACCGTGACCGCGACGGCCGCTTAACGTGACCGCCCCCCTCGGGGAGCGTGGACCTCGCGAAGGGAAGCGCAAGAGAGGCCCCGGCCAGTAGTCAGCTGGACGGGGCCTCTCGCTGTGCTAGGGGGTGAGGCGCCGGGGGCGGGCCGCCAGCCGATCGCGTCCACCGCGGCGCGCTCGGCCGCGGCCCGCGAGCGCGCGGTGGGCTGGGTCATCTGCCAGCGGATCCAGTCCTGGACGGCGGGCCGGTCGATCGCGGTGACGGGCAGCTGCCCGAGGCGGGGGAGGAAGGTGCGGGCGGCCTCGCGGCGGTAGCCGGCCAGGGTGCCCTCGCTGCAGCGCACGGCGCGGGCCTCGACGTAGCGGTCCAGGCATTGCGCGAGCGTGGGCACGTCCTCGGCGCCGTCGGCGTGGGCCTCGAGCAGGCGGCGGGCGACGTCCGGGCCCTGGGCGGGGTCCTCGATGATCGCCTTGATGCGGCGCGCCCCCGTCTCGGAGAGCATGGCAGGCATCTGCCGGAAGCGTCCGCCCTCGTAGTAACCCACCCGGAAGGTGGTCACGCCCTTCTTCGACGTGCGCGTGCTGATGGTTGCCATGACTCGCTCTCCTCGATCCCGTCGCTCACGCGGAGGCCGATCCGGCCCCGCGGGGTGCCGAACACAACCATGGACGCAACCACGGACACGCTTAGGGAACGAGAAAGCCCCCGGAATCTGCATGATTCCGGGGGCTTCGAGTAGGGTGAGCGACGGGGATTGAACCCGCGACCTTCTGGACCACAACCAGACGCTCTGCCGACTGAGCTACGCCCACCATGCCTGCTTCACACGGACGGATCCGCGCGGCGCAGCGGGGTCCACAGTACACGAGATCCCGCGCAGCGCCGAATCGGGGCGGCGGGGCCGGGAGTGCCTGCTCAGGCCTGCGCCCCGGACACCACCTCCGCGATGGCGCGGGCCTCCTCCGTGGTGGGGCCGGGGGCGGGGGCCATGACGGCGGCCCGGTAGTAGCGCAGCTCGGTGATGGAGTCCTTGATGTCCCCGAGGGCGCGGTGGCCGCCGGTCTTGGCGGGGGCCTGGTAGTAGGCGCGCGGGTACCAGCGCCGGGCCAGCTCCTTCACGGTGGACACGTCCACGATCCGGTAGTGCAGGTGGTCGACGACGGCGGGCATGTAGCGGGCGAGGAACAGCTTGTCCTGGCCCACCGTGTTGCCGGCCAGCAGGCCCTTGCCGGCGGGCACGCGGGCGGCGATGTACTCGAGGACGCGCGCGGCGGCGTCGTCGAGCTCGAGGCCCTCCGCGAGCTCCGGCAGGAGGCCCGAGGTGGTGTGCATGTCCCGGACGAACGGGTCCATCTGCTCGAGGGCGGCCGCGGAGGGACGGATCACCAGGTCGATGCCCTCGTCCAGGATGTTCAGCTCGGCGTCCGTGATGAGCACCGCCACCTCGACGAGCTCGTCGACCTGGGGGTGCAGGCCGGTCATCTCGCAGTCGATCCAGACCAGGGGGGCGCTCTCCGGCGCGGGGGTGCTCGTCTCGCTCATGCCCCCAGGCTACTCGCGTGTCACGATGGTAGATTCGAGCGAGCCGCGCCCTCGCGCGCCCACGCAGGACCGCACGGAAGGACCCGTCGCATGAGCGTGTCGACCCCGCGTCCGTCCGGGTCCACGGCCCACCGGCCGGAGTACGTCGGCGTCGGCGGCCTCCGCGCGGACCCCCAGGTCGCCGGCGCGGACTGGTGGCCCATCCTGGTGGGGACCCTCGGCTCCCTCCTCCTGGTGGTGGGCTCGTACTCCGTCGGCTGGCTGGCCTCGGCCTCCCCGATCAACCGCTGGCAGTGGCTGATCCCGTGGCGCACCCAGGAGACCGGCGTGCTGGCCGGCACGGTGCTCCTCACCCTCGGCTGCTGGGTGATGTTCTGGGCCTGGCTGCGGCTGGGCCAGACGATCCGCCCCTTCGGCCGCGGCGCTTTGCGCACGGTCAACCTCGCCACCGTCCTGTGGTGCCTGCCCCAGGTCGTGGCACTGCCGATCTTCAGCCGGGACATCTTCGCCTACGTGGGGCAGGGCCGTCTCATGGTGGCGGGGCAGGACCCCTACGTGGACACGATCTCCTCGCTGTCCAACTGGTTCCAGCTCGGAGCGGACGCGACCTGGGCGGACTCCGAGACCCCGTACGGTCCGATCTTCCTGTGGATCGAGCAGGCCGTCGTCGCGATCTCGGGGGACATGAACCCGGACCTGGCGATCTTCCTGTTCCGCCTGGTGGCGGTGGCCGGCGTCGCGCTGATCATGGTCTTCGTGCCGCTGCTCGCCCGCCGGCTGGGCGTCAACGGTGCGTGGGCGCAGTGGATCAGCGCCGCCAACCCGCTCTTCACCATCAGCTTCGTCGCGTCCGGGCACAACGACGCCCTCATGGTCGGCCTCGCCCTGGCCGGCACGTGGTGCGCGCTGCGCGCCGGACATCCGCTCCGACCCCAGCGACCCGGGCAGTCCGTCGCGTGGGGGGTGGCCGGCGTCGTGCTGGTCACCCTGTCCCTGGGCATCAAGCCCATCACCCTCGTGCTGCTCCCGTTCATCGGCCTGCTGTGGGCCGGCCCGACGGCCCGATGGCCGCGCCGGTTCGCCTTCTGGGCCCTCACCGCCGGGATCTCCTTCGGCCTCATGGCCCTGGTGGGCGTGCTCAACGGCTTCGGCTTCGGCTGGGTGGCCGTGATGGTCGGCACGGGCACGGGCACCGTGCCGTGGGGGCCGATCGGCATGCTGTCCCTCATCACGGTGGGGGCGAGCGAGCTCCTCGGGCAGGGGGCGGACGTGCAGGCCGTCGAGGGGGTGTACAAGACCGCCGGACGCGTGCTCTCGGTGCTCATCGTGCTGGCCCTGATGTTCCTCGGCCGCCAGGACCGCGTGATGACGCGCATGACCTGGGCGTTCACCGCGCTGGTGATCCTCTCGCCCATCATCCAGCCCTGGTACCTGTTGTGGCTGCTCCCGTTCTTCGCCGTGATCGGCATCCGGGACAACTGGCAGATCAAGTGGGTCGTGTTCACGGTCGGCTACTTCCTGGCGTTCGGCGCGTCGGACCAGCTCTTCACCTGGCAGTTCCTGGACATCGCGGACCAGGTCAAGGCCGTGTCCCTGATCGTCTCCGCCGTGTGTCTGCTGTGGATCCTCGTCGTGGACCGCCGCACCAGCCGGTTCGTGAAGGACCACTGGCACGTGCGCCCCGCCGTGCGCGCCGGCCTGGCCCGGCTCCGTGGCGCCCCTCGACCCGTGGAGCCGGGGGAGTGAGGCCCGCCGCCCCCGCGACGACCGGCGCCCGAGGGCCCCGTCCGAGCCGCGTGGCGGCGCAGCCCGAGCCGGAGGCGGCCGTCCGCCGGGGCACGTGGGCGTCCGTGCTCATCACGGTGGGCTCCTGGGGCGTGGGGTGGCTGCCGATGACGCCCGACTCGGTGTTCTCCGGCACCACCCTGCTCAACCCGCTGCGGGTCTACCTTCCCGGCGTGCTGCTCAGCACCGTGCTGCTGGCCGCCGGCTCGCTGCTCCTCGTCCGATCCTGGCTCGAGCTGGGCCGCGCGCTGCGGGGCCGCTGGGAGGAGCACGGCCGGCTGGTGGCCCACGCCGCCTGGTGGTGGTCCGCCCCGCTGATGCTCGCGCTGCCGATCTTCTCCCGCGATGTGTTCTCCTACCTCCAGCAGGGCCGGCTCCTCGCGTCGGGTCTCGACCCGTACTCCCAGGGCGTGTCCGCCCTGCCCGGCTGGTTCATGCAGGGGGCGGACTCCATCTGGGCCGAGTCCCCGTCCCCCTACGGGCCGCTGTTCCTGCTGTTCGCCGAGACGACGTGGCGGGCCACGGGCGGCAGCATCGAACTGTCCGTCACGGCGTTCCGCCTCCTCGCCCTGGCGGGCCTGGCACTGTGCCTGTGGGCGGTGCCGCGGCTGGCCGCCGTCGCGGGCCGGTGCGGGCCGTGGGCCACGTGGGTGGCCGTGGCGAACCCGTTGTTCCTGCTCTACATGATCGCCGGCGCGCACAATGACGCGCTGATGTCGGGGCTGATGCTCGCGGGCATCCTGCTCATGGTCCGCCCGCCCCGCCGCCGCGTGCATGCGCTGTGGGGGATCGTGCTGATCGCCCTGTCCGTCGCGATCAAGCCCCTGACAGCTTTGGTGCTGCCCTTCGTGGCCCTGCTCCTGCCCACCGGCTGGGCCCGGTTCCGCGCGGCCGATCCGCGCCTGCGCCGGCGGGACCGGCTCGGCCCGTGGTTCACGACGGCGGTGATCTCCCTGGCCGTCCTCACGATCCTCGGCGCCGGCTCCGGCCTCTGGTTCGGCTGGGTGCCGGCCATGCTCACGAGCGGGGACGCGGCGTTCCCGTACGCTCCCGTGGGCCTGCTCGGCCTGCTGCTCGGCGCGGTCGTCGAAGCCGTGACGCCCCTGGGGGCGCGCGACGTGGCCGCGGCCTTCTACACCGTGATGACGGTGGCGGCCCTCGGCTTCACGGCGTGGCTGGCCCTGCGCCGCCGGCCCCTGGACCCGGTGTTCAGCGCGGCGGCCGTGCTCGTGGTGGCCGTCGCCACCGCCCCGATCATCCAGCCGTGGTACCTGCTCTGGGTCCTGCCGCTGCTGGCGTGCGCCCTCCGCCCGCTGCCGTGGGGCGCCGACCATCCCCGCTGGCTCGGGTGGGTCACCGCGCTCGCGGTGCTGCTGCTCACCGGCGTCGGCGTGGTGGACCAGCTCTCCGTGGCGCAGTGGCTGCCCGTCCTGGCCGTCCGCGTGTTCACCCTCGTCCTGATGCTCGCGGGGATCGGATGGATCATCCACCGCGATCCCGTCACCGCGCCCCTGTTCCCCGGGCGGCGGCGTCCTCCCCTGGAGGTGGTCGAGCCGCGGGCCACGGCGGCGTCGCCGACGCCTCCGGAGGCGGGCGTGCCGCCGGACGCACCGCCTGACGGGCCGCCGTCGACCGCCGCGCACCCCGCCTCCTCGTCCACCCGCATCCCCCAGGAGAGACCGTGACCTCCCACCCCCGCAGTCCCGCCCCGACCCGCCCGAGCGCCCGCTGGGTCGGCCTGCTCGTCGGCCTGACCGTGGTGGCCGCCGCCGTCGGCGTGCTGACCAAGCAGTGGTGCCGCGTGAACGGCTGGGCGGCCCCCGGCGTGCACGCGCACATGTGCTATTCGGACTTCGCCCAGCTGTTCCCCACGCGTGGCCTCTCCGACGGCCACTTCCCCTTCTACACGCCGCTGCCACCCGAGCAGTGGATGGAGTACCCGGCGTTGCTGGCCGTGGTCGCGGGCGTGACCATGTGGTTCGTGCCCGCCTCCGGCGACCTGCACGAGCGCACCGTGACCTACTTCGACGTCAACGCGATCGGCGTGGTGCTCTGCTGGATCGTGCTGGTCGTCGCGACCGCGTACACCGCCCGCGGTCGCTCCCGGGACGCCCTCCTCGTGGCCCTGGCCCCGGGGATCATCCTCACCTCGATGCTCAACTGGGACCTGTGGGCCGTGATGCTGGCCGCCCTGGCCCTGTGGGCGTGGACGGCGGGCCGTCCGACCCTCGCCGGCATGCTCATCGGACTCGGCACCGCCACGAAGCTGTACCCGCTGTTCTTCTTCGGCGCGATCTTCGTGCTGGCGCTGCGCACGGGCCGCTGGGCCGGGTTCGTGAAGGCGGCCGTGGCCGGGGCGGCGGCCTGGCTCGCCGTGAACCTCCCGTTCATGCTGACGGCGTTCGACCAGTGGTCCCGCTTCTACACGTTCTCGGGGGACCGCGCGGTCTCCTTCTCCTCGACCTGGCTGGCGCTGGCCTGGACGGGATGGTCCGGGGAGACGTTCACGACGCTCCAGAACGGCCTGTTCCTGGTGTGCTGCGTGGGGATCGCCTACCTCGCCCTCGCGGCGCGGCACCGTCCGCGCATGGCCCAGCTGTGCTTCCTGATCGTGGCGTCCTTCATCCTGTGGGGGAAGGTGTACTCGCCGCAGTTCGTGATGTGGCTGATCCCGCTCGTGGTCCTCGCGACGCCGCGGTGGCGCGCGTTCTGGATCTGGCAGGCCGTGGAGGTCTACCACTGGGGCGGGGTGTGGATGGAGTCGGCCCGCATCACCTCGGACGGGGCGTTCGCCGGCGGCGCCTGGTGGATCACCGCCTGGTACGCCTCGGGGATCGTGGCGCACATCGTCGCCCTCGTGTGGCTCATGACCACGGTGGTCAAGGACGTCCTGGACCCCGCCCGTGACCCGGTGCGCCGCACCGCCCTCGACCAGGGCGCCCCCGAGATCGCCCCGGGGGTGGCGGAGGACCCACACGCCGGCGTCTTCACCGGTGCACCTGACCGACTGCTCCTGCCCCCGGCCGGACGCGGCCTGCAGCCGCTCGGCGGGTCCGCGGACCGCTGACGGCGGGGCGGGTCCGCCGACGCCGTGGGGCGCGGCTCAGCGGTGTTCGAGGTACGTCGTGCAGGTGGGCGAGACCGCGCGGTCCGGGTGGTGCAGGACGACGACGTCGCCCGCGGACCAGACCCGCTCGAAGCCGAGCCGCTCGGCGCGGGCCAGTGCCTGCTCCGGGGTGAGGGGGTCCCAGCCGCCGAGCTCGGGCACCGAGGTGTCCACGATCATCCACGTGGCCAGTTCGTCTCCGATGTCCCCGTGCAGCCCGACGTAGGTGCGGGCCGTCAGGTGCGGCACGGCGTTGTCGGCGGCCTCGACGCACACCCCGTCCGGGATCAGCGCGACCGCGTGGTCGAGGTCGCGGGCGTGCTGCGTCGTCGTCATGTCGCCGACGATCGTGCGGTGCAGCGGGTACACCTGCGGGAAGAACGCGGTGCCGATCAGACCGGCGGCCAGCGCCGTGGAGACGAGGACGGCGGGCAGCCGGCGCAGCGCGTCCCGGCGTCCGGCCAGCCGGTGGGCCGCCTCGAGCGCGGCCATGAGCAGCAGCGGGGCGAGGATCGCGTCATACTGGTAGACGGGGGCCCACACGTTGAGCCGGTCGTTGAACAGCCGCGAGAGCAGGATCGGCAGGGCCATCAGCGTCAGCGGGCTCAGGACCGGCAGGAACAGCAGCGGGACGAAGTGCAGGAGCCAGAGGGCCACCTTCAGCGGGTGGTCGAACAGCACCGCGACGGCGTTCCACGGTTGGGTCAGCAGGAACAGGACCGAACTGCGCATGTCCGGGCCCAGGGCGGTGAACTGCCAGTAGCCGAACGCCCCGGTGGGGGAGTAGTGGGGGATCACCACGGACGTGGCGAACCAGTAGCCGAGCACACCCAGCACGGCGGTGACCGCGGCCTGCGGCCAGAAGCGCCGGATCGCCATCACCAGGGCCACGGCCAGCAGGGTCACGCCCATGTCCTCTCGGACCGTGAGCAGCAGCGCCGCCAGGCCGGTGGCGAGCCACGCCCGCTGCCCGTCCAGGGCCCACACGAGCCAGGCGAGGATCGGCACGCCGAGGGTGACCTCGTGGAAGTCCCAGTTCACCATCGCCTGGAAGGGCCAGGAGAGCAGCAGGGCGGCGACGGCGGCCAGGGCCACCCCGTGTCCCGTGCGACGACGGGCGAACAGGTACACCGGCACGGCGGACGCGGCGAGGGCCAGCGCCATGACCACGCCGAGCATGCGGGGGTCCGGCCACACCCAGTAGAAGGGGGCCAGCAGCGCGAGGATCGGGTGGAAGTGATCGCCGAGGATGTGGAAGTCCACGCCCTTGACGGAGCTGAGGGGGGCGTTGAACAGCGCGTACTGCCGCACCACCTGGTCGAAGATGCCCAGGTCGTAGCCCTTGGCCTCGTAGGTGGCGTACCGCAGGAAGGAGTGCGTCACGTACAGGGCCGCGGCCGCGACGAGCAGGGCGGCCAGCTGGACGCCCTCGCGACGGGTCACACGGACCTCGGGGACGGCGGGTCGCGGGGCGCGGAGCCAGGAGCGCAGACGGTCCAGGACGGTCTCCTTCGGGCGGTCGTCGGGCGTGCTCGGACGGCTCCGCCCCTGGTCTGGGTGCCCCAGGAGGGATTCGAACCCCCGACCGGCGGATTAGAAGGCCGCTGCTCTGTCCAGCTGAGCTACTGGGGCTGGGCCGTGTCAGTCTAACGGCCGCCGGCCGCGGCGCCGTCGGCTCCTGCACAGTCGCCCGGGGACCTCCGCGCGTCCCCAGACCGGCCCCGATCCTGCCGGGGTGCCCCGCGGTGGGGTTGTCTGGCCATGGCGGATCAGCCGATGCGCCGACGACCCGCCCCGGCGCCCACCGGGGCCCAGCCCAGGAGGCACACCATGCAGGACCTCATCACCGTGCGCGGCTTCGTGGCCACGGACCCCGCCACCCGCCACACCGCATCGGGGGCCGCCGTGACCGGCTTCCGCCTGGCCACCACCGAGCGGCGCTTCGACCGCGAGACCGCCGAGTGGGTGGACGCCCACACCAACTGGTACAGCATCTCGGCGTTCGGCCAGCTCGGCTCGAACACCGCCCAGTCCGTGAAGAAGGGCAACCCCGTGATCGTCACCGGTCGACTCCGGGTCCGCGACTGGTCCTCGGGCGAGCGCTCCGGCACGTCCGTGGACGTGGTGGCGGACGCCGTCGGGCTGGACCTGGGCTTCGGCTCGGCGGCGTTCCAGCGCAGCCAGCGCGCGGCCGTGCCGCGCCCCGAGTCGGCCCCGCGCGACGACGACGCGTCGGGCGGGCGGGCCGGCGCGGTCGGCGACGGGTTCAGCGCGGGCCTGCCGGACGGGTTCCAGGGTGGCGACGCCCCGGCCTCGCCCGGCCCGGACGAGTCGGACGCGGGCGCCCCCGGGCGCGAGCCGGCGGCGGCCGGCGTCGCCTGACCACGGGGCGGCACGGAGCACGGAGGGGGAGCGGGCTCGGTGGTCGCGGGATCGGCACGATGAGTGGAATCCCGCGGCCACCGACTAGCCTGGGCCGCATGGCGGAATTCATCTACACGATGGTCAAGGCCCGCAAGAAGGTGGGCGACAAACTGATCCTGGACGACGTCACCATGTCGTTCTACCCCGGGGCGAAGATCGGCATGGTCGGCCCCAACGGCGCCGGCAAGTCGACGATCCTGAAGATCATGGCCGGGCTGGACGAGCCCTCGAACGGCGAGGCGCGGCTCTCTCCCGGCTACTCGGTGGGCATCCTGATGCAGGAGCCCAAGCTGGACGAGTCCAAGACGGTGCTCGAGAACGTCCAGGAGGGCGTCGGCGAGATCTACGGCAAGATCCAGCGCTACAACCAGATCTCCGAGGAGATGGCGAACCCGGACGCGGACTTCGACGCCCTCATGGAGGAGATGGGCGAGCTGCAGTCCGCCATCGACGCCGCGGACGCGTGGGACATCGACTCCCAGCTCGAGCAGGCGATGGACGCCCTGCGCACGCCCCCGGGGGACGAGCCGGTCACGAACCTCTCCGGCGGCGAGAAGCGGCGCGTCGCACTGTGCAAGCTGCTGCTGGAGAAGCCCGACCTGCTCCTGCTCGACGAGCCCACCAACCACCTGGACGCCGAGTCCGTGCTGTGGCTCGAGCAGCACCTGGCCTCCTACCCGGGCGCCGTCATCGCCGTCACCCACGACCGGTACTTCCTCGACCACGTCGCGGAGTGGATCGCGGAGGTCGACCGCGGCCGCCTCTACCCGTACGAGGGCAACTACTCCACCTACCTGGAGACCAAGCGTGCCCGCCTCGAGGTGCAGGGCAAGAAGGACGCCAAGCTCGCCAAGCGCCTGGCCGAGGAGCTCGACTGGGTCCGCTCCAACACGAAGGGCCGTCAGGCGAAGTCCAAGGCCCGCCTGGCCCGCTACGAGGAGATGGCGGCCGAGGCCGAGAAAACCCGCAAGCTGGACTTCGAGGAGATCCAGATCCCGCCGGGCCCGCGCCTGGGCACCGTCGTGATCGAGGCCAAGGATCTGAAGAAGGGCTTCGGGGACCGCGTCCTCATCGACGGCCTGTCCTTCTCCCTGCCCCGCAACGGCATCGTCGGCGTGATCGGCCCGAACGGCGTCGGCAAGACCACCCTGTTCAAGACCATCGTCGGCCTCGAGCCCCTGGACGGCGGCGAGCTGAAGATCGGCGAGACCGTGAAGATCTCGTACGTGGATCAGTCCCGCTCCAACATCGACCCCGAGAAGTCGCTGTGGGAGGTCGTCTCGGACGGCCTGGACTACATCAAGGTCGGCAACGTCGAGATGCCCTCGCGCGCCTACGTGTCCGCGTTCGGATTCAAGGGCCCGGACCAGCAGAAGAAGGCCGGCGTGCTCTCCGGCGGTGAGCGCAACCGCCTGAACCTGGCCCTGACCCTCAAGGAGGGCGGCAACCTGCTGCTCCTCGACGAGCCCACCAACGACCTCGACGTGGAGACCCTGACCTCCCTCGAGAACGCGCTGCTCGAGTTCCCGGGCTGCGCGGTGGTCGTCTCCCACGACCGCTGGTTCCTGGACCGCGTGGCCACCCACATGCTGGCCTACGAGGGCACCGCGGAGGACCCGGCCAACTGGTACTGGTACGAGGGCAACTTCGAGTCCTACGAGGCCAACAAGGTCGATCGGCTCGGCCCCGAGGCCGCCCGCCCGCACCGCGTGACGCATCGCAAGCTCACGCGCGACTGAACCGACGCGCCCCCGGGCGCCGCGCCGACGACGGCCCGCCGCGATCACGCGATCGCGACGGGCCGTCGTCGTGCCGGGGCGGGGTCCACGTCGACCACGATGAACGGTCCGAGCGCGGCGCGGACGTCGAGCCGCCTCACCCGTGGCAGGGCCCGATCGGCAGCCTCACCCCCCGTGGAACCGCCGGGTCAGCGCCGCCAGCTGCGGCGCAGCACCGTCCGCATGGCCATGCGCTGGGCCGCGCCACGAACCCGCGCCCGCCGGGCGGCGGCCCCCTCGGGCAGGCGGACCATGCCCTCCTGGGCGACCGTGGCCACGAGCGTCCCGTCCTCGGTGAACACGGCGCCCGTGCCGAGGCCGCGCGCGCCCTGGGCGCTGGGGGAGTCTTGGACGTAGAGCAGCCACTGGTCGACGCGGGCGGGCCGGTGGAACCACATCGCGTGGTCGAGGGAGGCCGCGGACATGCCGGGCTGGATCCAGGCCACGCCGTGCTGCCGCAGGATCGGCTCGAGGAGCGTGTAGTCCGAGGCGTAGGTGAGCGCCGCCAGGTGCAGCGCGGGGTCGTCCGCCAGGGGCGTGAAGGTCTTCATCCACACCATGTTGCGGTTCTCGGTCTCCGCGGCCGGGTCCACATAGATGGCCGGGGTGACGTGGCGGATGTCGAACGGTCGGGACCAGGCCCACTCCTGGGCCACGGGGTGGTTGATGCCGCCCAGCACGTCCGCCGTCGTGGGCAGGTCCTCGGGCCGGGGCACTCCCTCCGGCATGGCCACCTGGTGGTCCAGCGCGCTGCCGGCGGGCTCCTGGAAGGAGCAGGTCAGGGCGAGGATGGCCTTCTCGTTCTGGGAGGCCAGCACCCGGCGGACGGAGAAGGAGCGGCCGTCCCGCAGCGTCTCGACGGTGAACGTGATGGGCTGCAGCGCGTCCCCGGGGCGGATGAAGTAGCCGTGGAGCGAGTGGGCGGGGCGGGCGGCCGGCACCGTGCGGGAGGCGGCCGCCAGAGCCTGGGCGAGCACCTGGCCGCCGAACACCCGGCCGTGCGTCTGGCGGGGGGTCGTGCCCGTGAAGCGGACCTGACCCGTCACCGGGTCCGGCGCGGCCGGCGTCAGCTCCAGGATCCCGCGCAGCACGTCGGTGGGGTCCTTCGGGGCCGAGGCCGGACGGCCCGGTGCGCGACTGGGGCGGGGACGGGGATGGCGCTGCGGCACGAACGGCTCCTTCGACGTGGATGGACCCCGCGACGGCGGGGCGGCCCGGGACGCGACGGACCTGGGACAATGCTTGCATGACCGAGCACTCCGCCGCCGCACCAGTCCTCCGCTTCGTCGACGACCGCGCTGTGCGGGACCTCGAGCAGCTGGCCACCCGCGCCCGTCGCGTCGCCGACACGGGGATGCGCCTGCACGTCGTGCCTGAGGCAGGGCGCTCCCGCACCCCGATGCTCGCCCAGTGGGTCTCCGTGCTGCAGCCGGCCGGGCTCGGAGACGGGGTGCCCGTCGTCCTGGGGCTGCGCACCGTGCCCCTGGCGACCGCCGACGGCGTGGCGGACCTGGACGCCGTCGTCGCCCTGGGCTCCGTCACCGAGCGCACCGCCCGGATGCGCGGCCAGGACCCCGTCGACCTGGCGTTCGCCGTGCCGCCGGGCCGCGAGCACGTCACCTGGACCGCGCTGACCCCGCCCCGCGGCGGCTGGACGCCCGTGGCCGAGGTCGCCGACGAGGAGCTGGCCGAAGTGGCCACGCGCGGCGCCGACGCCGTGCGGGACGCCCTGCCCGAGAACCCGGGGGAGGCGCTGGTCCGCAAGATCCGGGCGCAGATGTGGGGACCCCTGCTCGGGGGCGACGCTCTGCAGTTCCCGGCCGGCATGGCCTTCGGCGCGCACGCGCTGGGCTTCCTGCGGCCCGGCGGCCGCGCCCGGCTCAGCACGGCGGGGCCATGGACGCGCCTGGACGCCCCCGGCGGCTTCGTACTGGGCCGCCCCGCCATGGCGGTGTGAGCCCGCGCCCCATGTCGGGGCGCGGACCGCGGGCCGGTCAGGCCGAGTTCTGCAGGGAGTGGGCGGCCCGCTCCAGGTAGTCCCAGAGTTCGGCCTCGTGCAGCGGTGACAGCTCCAGCGTGTCCACGGCGGCGCGCATGTGCCGCAGCCACGCGTCGCGCGCGGCCGGGTCGATCCGATACGAGGCGTGGCGCATGCGCAGGCGGGGGTGGCCGCGCTCCTCGGAGTACGTCCGCGGTCCGCCCCAGTACTGCTCCAGGAACATCAGCAGCCGGCGCTGGGCGCCCTCGAAGTCGTCCTGCGGATACATCGGGGCGAGGATCTCGTCTTCGCGCACGCGGGCGTAGAACTCGGCGGTCAGCCGGTCGAAGGTCGGGCGGCCGCCGACGGCGTCGTAGAAGCTGGTGGCCTGACCGGGCGCGGCCGGGGTCCCCGGGGTCGCACCGGCGGGGCCCGCCGCGGCGTCGCGGGCGCGCACCTGCTCCACCGGGGCGGGCGTGCCCTCCTGCATCACCGGCTCGACCTCGGTGGGCCGCTCCGCCAGGCCCGTCACACGGGACGGGCCCTTGGCGACGCGCGGCCGCAGCACCGCCAGGGGGGCGCCCAGGCGCGCGGAGTGGTCCGGCAGCGTCGGCGTGCCGGTGGGCAGGGCCTCGGGGCGGACCGGCTCGACGGTGACCGGGGCCGAGAGCGAGTTCGCGATGAAGCACAGCCGGTGCGCCTCGGCGTGGAGGGCCTCGGCCCGCTCCCGGTCGGCCTCGTCCTGCAGCGTGACCTCGGGCCGCAGCGTGATCGCGATGAACCGCCCGGCGCCGTCGCCGTCCACCTCGAGCTCGCCCTCGACCCCGCACGTCATCCCCGTGACCACGACCCCGGAGGTCGCCGCGACATGGAGGTACGAGAGCACGTGGCACTCGGCGAGCGCGCCGAGCAGGAGGGTCTCCGGGTTCCACTTCGAGTCGTCGCCGCGGAAGGGGCGGGCGGCCGAGGCCTGGATCTCGCCGACGGCGGCGTCCTGGATCACCACGGAGCGGTCGTAGTCGCGGACGCCGGAGGTGCCCGAGCCGCGGTCGCCCGTCCACTCGGTGCGCAGGGAGAAGGTGTGCTTCATGGGTTCCAGCCTAGCCAGCCCGCGCCTCGACGGCGGCCGGGGCGGTGCTGGAGGGCATCTTCCGTGGAATGCCCACCAGCACCGCCCCGCAGGCGCCAGCAGAGGCGTCAGCCGCGGCTGCCGCCGCCGTCCGGCTCAGGCCCCGGCGTGGACCTGATGCACGTGCGCCGTCGCGTGCTCGCGCGCGGCCAGGGCGCGGACGGTCTCGTCCCGGCCCTCGGCGAGGACGCGGGACAGCCCCGCGCGGGTGCCGGCCAGCCGCTCGGACAGGGCGGTGGCGCGGTCGGCGATCTCCCGGGTGACCTGGGCGGTCGGGTAGCCCAGCGTCGCGGCGGTCTCGGCCATCTCGTGAGAACGGGAGTCCCACATCGCCTCGACGCCTTCGAAATAGGAGTCCGCGAAGGGCGCGATCAGCGCGGCGTCGTGGACCCGCGCGAACCCGATCAGGGCCTGGCGCTGCTCCGTGTTGGACAGCTCGCCGGCCATCACTCGGTCCCAGGCCGCGCGCTTGGCCTCGGCCGTCGGCACGGCGGCCCGGGCCTGGATCGCGGCGAGCGCGCCCGTGGCGGTCGCGTCGGCGCGCTCGGCCTCGGCGATCTCGGCCTCCCCGGCACGGCCGGCCGCCACCAGCGCAGTGAGCAGCTCCCAGCGCAGGTCCGTGGTGAGGTCCAGCCCGGGCACGGTGCGGGTGCCGTCCACGAGGGCCGCCAGGCGGTCCAGCTGCGCCGTGGTGCGCGCGTGCAGGGCGAACGCCTTGACGAACTGCAGCTGGTTGTCCGAGCCGTCCTCGGCCTCCGCGACGAGGCCCCACAGACGGTCGGCCGCCGCGACCCGCACGGCCTCGGCCTGGTCCTCGGGCAGGTACAGGCCGATCGCCGTCGCGAGCTGGCGCAGCAGCGTCTGCACCACGGACGAGTCCCGCTCGTGGCCGACGTTGGCGAGGACGAGGTCGACGAACCAGGCGGCGGAGGCCTCGCCGTCGCGCACGGTGTCCCAGGCCGCCCCCCACAGCAGCGTGCGCGCCAGCGAGCCGTCCACATCCTTCAGACGGGTGGACGCGGCCTCCCACGAGGCGTCGTCGAGGCGCAGCTTGGCGTAGGCCAGGTCGTCGTCGTTGGGCAGGATCACGGCGGGACGACGGCGACCGGCGGCCTCAGCGACCTCGGTCACCTCCCCGGCCACGTCGAGTTCGAAGCGCTCGGTGCGGGTCAGGCGGCCGGTGGCCTCGTCCACGTCGTAGAAGCCCACAGCCAGGCGGTGGGGGCGGAGCACGTCGTCGCCAGGCGCCGACGGTGAGCCGTCCGGGGCGCTCTGGCGCAGGCGCAGCGCGGTGATGGTGCCGGCCTCATCCGTCTCCACCTCCGTGCGCAGCGTGTTCACGCCCGAGGTCTCGAGCCACACGCGGGTCCACTCGGACAGGTCGCGGCCGGAAGCCGCCTCGAGCTCGGACATGAGGTCCGGCAGCTCGGTGTTGCCCCACGCGTGCTGGGCGATGTACGCGCGGACGCCGGCCATGAAGTTCTCCTGGCCCACCCAGGCCACGAGCTGGCGCAGCACGGAGGCGCCCTTGGCGTAGGTGATGCCGTCGAAGTTGACGAGCACATCGTCGAGGTCGCGGATCCGGGCCTTGATGGGGTGCGTGGACGAGAGCTGATCCTGGCGGTAGGCCCAGTTCTTCTCCATGGAAGAGAAGGTGGTCCAGGCGCTGGTGTACTGCGTGTTCTCGGCGGCGGCGAGCGTGGACATGAACTCGGCGAAGGACTCGTTGAGCCACAGGTCGTTCCACCAGCGCATGGTCACGAGATCGCCGAACCACATGTGGGCCAGCTCGTGGAGGATGGTGATGGCGCGGCGCTCGATCAGCGCCTCCGGCACGGTCCCGCGGAAGACGTACGACTCGAGGAAGGTCACACAGCCGGCGTTCTCCATGGCGCCGGCGTTGAACTCGGGCACGAACAGCTGGTCGTACTTCTCGAACGGGTAGGCGTGGCCGTACTGGGCCTCGAAGAACTCGAAGCCCTGGCGGGTGAGCTCGAAGACGTTCTCCGCGTCCAGGTGCTCCACCAGTGACGCGCGGCAGTAGACGCCGAGGGGGATCGTGCGGCCGTCGGCGCTGGTCAGCTCCGAATGCACGGAGGCGTACGGGCCGGCGACGAGCGCGGTGATGTAGGAGGAGATGCGCGGGGTGGGGGTGAACTCCCAGACCGCGGCGTCCACGCCCTGCAGGTTCTCCTCGTTCGCCACGACGCCGAGGGTGCGGCGGGAGTCCTCCGGCTGGTTGGACACCACAGCCCAGTGTGCCGGCGCGGTCACGGTGAAGCGGAACGCGGCCTTGAGGTCGGGCTGCTCGAACACCGCGAACATGCGGCGGGAATCGGGCACCTCGAACTGGGTGTAGAGGTAGACCTCCTGGTCCACGGGGTCCACGAACCGGTGCAGGCCCTCGCCGGTGTTGCTGTAGTCCCCGAGCCCGTCGACCACGAGGGTGTTCTGCGCCGCCAGCGGGCCGATCCGCAGTCGGGCGCCGTCGAAGTCCGCCACGTCCAGCGCCTCGCCGTTGAGGGTCACCGTGGGAGCCTGCTCCGCCACGAAGTCGATCCACGTGTGGGTGCCCACCGCGTCCTGCGTGGCCGCGAACGTCACGGTGGTGGCCGTGCGGAAGTGCTCCGCTCCGCGGGTGAGGTCCAGGCTCACCTCGTACGCGTCCACGGTGAGGGCGGCCGCGCGCGCGGCGGCCTCTTCGCGGGTGATGTTCATGGCGGCGGCGGTGGTCACGGTCGGACTCCTCCTGGGGTCGGGCGGATGCGGCACGGCCGGGACCTGTGATGGGGGCCACGGCACGGTGCTCCCCAGTGTGCCACCTGGCCCGGACGTCGTCGTCGGCCTCTGGATGCCCCGCCCCTCACTAGACTGGCGGGGACCCCGAGCCACCGCCCCTAAGGAGTCTGCGCATGCGCGTCCACATCGCCACCGACCACGCCGGCATGGAGCTGTCCGCCCACCTGGTGGAGCACCTCACCGCCGCTGGCTACGAGATGGTGGACCACGGACCCACCGAGTACGACGCGCAGGACGACTACCCGGGCTTCTGCATCAACGCCGCCCGCGCCGTCGTCGCCGACCGCGAGCAGGGACTGGACTCGCTCGGCATCGTGCTGGGCGGCTCCGGCAACGGCGAGCAGATCGCCGCCAACAAGGTGGCCGGCGTCCGAGCCGCCCTGGCCTGGAACCTGGACACGGCGCGGCTGGCCCGCGCGCACAACGACGCGAACGTCGTGGCCGTCGGCGGTCGACAGCACTCGCTCGAGGAGGCCACCGAGCTCATCGAGGCGTTCCTGGCCGAACCGTTCTCCCAGGACGAGCGCCACGTGCGCCGCATCGGGAAGATCGCGCACTACGAGACCACCGGAGAGGTGCTGATGTGAGTGCCTGAGGGCCACTCCGTCCACCGTCTCGCGCGCCAGTTCACCGACGTCTTCGGCGGCCGCCGGATCCGCGCCACGAGTCCGCAGGGCCGCTTCGCCGAGGGGGCCGCCCTGCTCGACGGCCAGGTCCTGAAGCGCGCCCGGGCCCACGGCAAGCACTTCTTCGCCGACGTCTCCGGCGGCCACGTGCTCCACGTCCACCTGGGCATGTACGGGGCGTGGACCTTCGGCGGGGATCAGGACTTCGCGGCCGCGTCCTCGATCGGCGCACCCCGCCGGATCGGCGAGCGGGAGGTCCACGACGACGGCGCCCCGGCCGCCGAGCCCGCTCGCGACGCCGACGGCTGGGTCCAGCCCCCGCCGCCGGCCGCCACGGTCCGGCTGCGACTGCGCGCCGAGCACGGCTGGGCCGACCTGATCGGCGCGAGCCGGTGCCGCGCGCTCACTCCGGCCGAGGCTGCCGACGTCGTCGCCGGCCTGGGCCCGGATCCGCTGAGCGACGACGATCCCGCGCCGTTCTACGACCTCGCCCGGCGGACACGGCGGCCGATCGGCGTCGTGCTGATGGACCAGGCGGCCGTCAGCGGGATCGGCAACATCTTCCGGGCCGAGGCGCTGTTCCGCGCCGGCATCGACCCGTGGCGGCCGGCCCGGGAGGTCTCCGCGTCGGACCTGGCATTCCTCTGGGCGGACAACGCCGCGCTCATGCGGGAGGGCGTGCGGCTCGGGCGGATCGTCACCACGCGGCCCGAGCACCGGCCGGGGATCCCTGCCGAATCGGCCTGGCCCGAGCACGCGAACTACGTGTACCAGCGGCAGGGCCTGGCCTGCCTCGTGTGCGGGCGCGAGACGATCGTGGTGGAGGAGATGGCGGCCCGGAAGCTCTACCGGTGCCTCACCTGTCAGAGCTGAGGGGCCTGTAGCAGGCCCGACCGGGCACAGCGGTCAAGGCACCGGCGCGGACGACGACGCACCCGAGAAAGCCATGAGCCGGGCCATCGTGTGCACACGATGACCCGGCTCATGAGGTCCGGAGGGGATGACGGGAATCGAACCCGCGTAGCCAGTTTGGAAGACTGGGGCTCTACCATTGAGCTACATCCCCGCGGGGCCGCGCTCGGCGCGGACCAGCGGCTGACACCGTATCACGGCGGGCCCGCGTCGGCCGTGGGGGAAGAGGCATGATGCACGGCTCCCGTCCCGCCCTCCGCAGGGCCGCGTCCGCCCTCGCCGGCCGTCGTCCCCTGTCCCTGCGCGGCGCCACCGTCCTCGTGACGGGCGGCGCGTCCGGCATCGGTCGACTGATCGCCCTGGGGGCCGCCCGCCGCGGCGCGGGCCGCGTCGTCGTCTGGGACCTCGACCTGCAGGGGGCTGAGGCCGTCGCCGCCGAGATCCGGTCTCAGGGCGCGGACGCCCAGGCCGAGCGCGTGGACGTGACGGACGCGGCCGCCGTCGAGGCCGCCGCCGCCCGCGCCGGAGAGGTGGACGTCGCCGTGAACAACGCGGGCGTCGTGACGGGCGTGCGCCTCGAGGACGCCACGGAGGAGGGCATCCGCCGCACCTTCGAGGTGAACGCACTCGCGCCGTACTGGCTGACCCGGGCGGTCCTGCCCGGAATGCGGGCCCGGGACCGCGGGGCCGTGGTCACGGTGGCCTCGGCCGCGGGGTTGGTCGGCGTCGCGCGCCAGACGGACTATTCCGCCACCAAGCACGCCGCGGTCGGCTTCGCCGAGTCCCTCGCCGCGGAGCTGCGCAAGGACGGCAGCCGCGTCACCTCCCTCGCCGTCTGCCCCTTCTACATCGACACCGGGATGTTCGCGGGCGTGCGCAGCCGGGTGCCCTGGCTGCTGCCCGTGCTGGATCCGCGCCACGTGGCGCAGGAGGTGCTGGACGCCGTCGAGGCCGGCCGCACCCGCCTGCTGCTGCCGCGCGCCGTCGGTCTGATCGCGCCCCTGCGCGCCCTGCCGGCGCCCGTCTTCGACCGCGCGATGGACGTCCTCGGGGTCAACGCCACGATGGACGGCTTCACGGGCCGGCGGTCGCGGCTTTTCGCGGGGCGCGAGACGGCGCGCTAGGATTCCACAGTCTGCCCTCGGGCAGTCCCTCGGGTGTCCGGCGAGCCTCCACCGCGTGAGCCCGCCGGCGTCGGGGACGACGGCGGGGTGTAGCTCAGCTTGGTAGAGCGCGCGCTTTGGGAGCGTGAGGCCGCAGGTTCAAATCCTGTCACCCCGACTCGACGTCAAGACCATCCACCACCACCAACAGGAGTCATCCGTGGTCAAGTCCACCGCAGAGAACCTCAGCCCGACCCGCGTCAAGCTGACCGTCGAGGTGCCGTTCGAGGAGGTGAAGCCCGCCCTGGACAAGGCGTTCAAGGACATCGCCAACCAGGTCCAGATCCCGGGCTTCCGCAAGGGCAAGATCCCGGCGCGCCTGATCGAGCAGCGCTTCGGCCGCGAGATCGTCGTGGACCAGGCCGTCAACGAGGGCCTGAACACCTGGTTCTCCGCCGCCATCGCCGAGGCCGAGGTCACGCCGATCTCCCGCCCCGAGGTCGACGTGACCGCCACCCCGGACGCGGAGAACGCCGAGGGCCCGGTGGCCTTCACCGCCGAGTTCGACGTGCGCCCGACCATCGAGCTGCCCGACTACAAGGGCCTCAAGGTGACGGTGGAGCCCGCCCAGGCCACCGAGGAGGACGAGCAGAAGGCCCTCGACGCCCTGCGCTCGCGCTTCGGCTCCCTCAAGGATGTGGACCGCCCGGCCGCCCAGGACGACTTCGTCACGATGAACCTGACCGCCACGGTCGACGGCGAGCAGGTCGACCAGGCCGAGGGCCTGTCCTACCAGGTGGGCGCCGGCACCATGCTCGAGGGCATCGACGAGGCCCTCGACGGCCTGTCCGCCGGCGAGGACGCCACCTTCGAGACCACGCTCAACGGCGGCGAGCACGACGGCGAGACCGCCGTGGTCAAGCTGGAGCTGACGGCCGTCAAGGAGCGCGAGCTGCCCGAGGCCGACGACGAGTTCGCCCAGCTGGCCTCCGAGTTCGACACCATCGCCGAGCTCAAGGAGGACCTGAAGAAGCAGGCCGCCGAGGAGGCCGTGAACCGCCAGGGCGTCGAGGCCCGCGACAAGGTCCTCGAGGAGCTGGCCAAGCTCGTCGAGGTCCCGGTGCCGGACGGCGTCATCGCCGAGCAGGTCGAGCAGCACTTCTCCGCCGGCGGCCACACCGCGGGCGACGACCACGACACCGCCGAGCACCGTGCCGAGCTCGAGCAGAACACCCGCGAGGCGTTCGCCAACGAGGTCATCCTGGACGAGGTCGCCGAGGCCGAGGAGGTCACGGTCGACCAGGGCGAGCTGATCGAGTACATCATCGCCACCTCCTCCGAGTACGGCATGGACCCGAACCAGTTCGCCATGATGCTCGACCAGGGCGGGCAGATCCCGATGATCATGGGCGAGGTCCGCCGCCGCAAGGCCCTGGCCAAGGTCCTCGAGTACGCCGAGGTCACCGACACCGACGGCAAGGCCGTGGACCTGACGGCGTTCGTGACCCCGGGCGGCCAGGAGGCCCTCGACGCTGAGGCCGAGGCCGACGACGCCGAGGCGGCCGAGCAGGCCTGATCCCGGCCGGTGGGGACGCCCCCCCGCCGAGCCACGACGACGGCGCCCCCGCCCACGCCGGTGGGGGCGCCGTCGTCGTCCCGGGGCCCCGGTGGGCGGCCCCGGGCGGGGTCCGCGACAACCTGCGCCAACAGCGAAACGCCGACGGCGTCCCGCGCGCTGGCCCGGACGCCCGGCTAGTGTCGGACTCGATCAGGGACCCGTCCGTCCGCGCGAGCGGCCGCCGTTCGGGAGGCCCGTGGACATCTCGACAGGAAGGCGGAAGTGATGACCGACATCACCCCCAGCATGCGTTCGGTGGACCCGGCGCAGCGCGAGGATTTCCTCTACACCCAGCTGCTGAAGTCGCGCATCGTCTGGCTGGGCGAGGACGTCCGTGACGACAACGCCAACGCGATCTGCTCCCAGCTGCTCCTGCTCTCGGCCGAGGACACGGAGAAGGACATCTACCTGTACATCAACTCCCCGGGCGGCTCCGTCACCGCGGGCATGGCGATCTACGACACGATGCAGTACATCCCCAACGACGTCGTGACGGTGGCCACCGGCCTCGCCGCGTCCATGGGCCAGTTCCTGCTCGCCTCCGGCACCAAGGGCAAGCGCTACGCCACCCCCCACGCCCGCGTGCTGATGCACCAGCCCTCCGGCGGCATCGGCGGCACCGAGTCGGACATCCGCATCCAGGCCCAGCTGATCCTGCACATGAAGCAGGTGATGGCGGAGCTGACCGCCGAGCAGACCGGCCAGTCCGTGGAGACCATCCTCGAGGACAACGCGCGTGACAAGTGGTTCACCGCGCAGGAGGCCCTCGAGTACGGCTTCATCGACCACATCGCCGACCGTGCCGCGTCCGTGACCGGCGGCGGCGGCGTCCGGGGCTGAGCCCGGCCCGGACCGTCCCGACCCTCTCCAGGAGACCAAGAATGACCCAGTTCCCCGCCGGGCTCCCCACCGGGATGCCCTCCCTGCCCACGCCGGACGCGCGCTACATCCTCCCGCAGTTCGAGGAGCGCACCCCCTACGGTTTCAAGCGTCAGGACCCCTACGCCAAGCTCTTCGAGGACCGCATCGTCTTCCTCGGCGCGCAGGTGGACGACGCGTCGGCCGACGACGTGATGGCCCAGCTGCTCGTGCTCGAGGCGATGGACTCCGAGCGTGACATCACCCTGTACATCAACTCGCCGGGCGGCTCGTTCACGGCCATGACGGCGATCTACGACACCATGCAGTTCATCCGGCCCGAGGTGCAGACCGTGTGCCTGGGCCAGGCCGCCTCCGCCGCGGCCGTGCTGCTGGCCGCGGGCGCCCCCGGCAAGCGTCTGGCGCTGCCCAACGCGCGCGTGCTGATCCACCAGCCGGCGATGCAGGGCGACCGCGGCACCGCCACGGACCTGGAGATCCACGCCCAGGAGATCAACCGGATGCGCGTGTGGATGGAGGAGACGCTGGCCTCCCTCACCAACCGCACGCCCGAGGAGGTCTCGCAGGACATCGACCGGGACAAGTTCCTCTCGGCCGAGCAGGCCCTCGAGTACGGCCTTGTGGACGAGGTCCTCGCCTCCCGCAAGATCACCCGCCCGTCCGCCTGACCGACGACGCCCGCCGAGGGGTCCGGCCGCGCGGCCGGGCCCCTCGGCGCCGACCGGGGACCCGGTCCCTTAACGTGTCCGTCCACGGCCGTATGCTGGACGGAATCTGACAGCGACGCCGCCCGCGCGGGGCGGACGTCTCCGCCCGGCCTTCGAGGAGTACCACCATGGCGCGTATCGGAGAGAGCGCTGACCTGCTGAAATGCTCGTTCTGCGGGAAGAGCCAGAAGCAGGTGCGCAAGCTCATCGCCGGCCCGGGTGTCTACATCTGCGACGAGTGCATCGAGCTGTGCAACGAGATCATCGAGGAGGAGCTCGGCGAGGCGGCGGAGGCGGACGAGACCGTCCTGCCCACCCCGCAGGAGATCTTCGACCACCTCGAGAGCTTCGTGATCGGTCAGGAGGCGGCCAAGCGTTCCCTCGCCGTCGCCGTGTACAACCACTACAAGCGCGTGCGTGGGCCGCAGGCGCGGGGCGGTGACCTGGCCGACCGCCTCACCGAGCGGGACGACCTCGCGGACGTCGAGGTCGGCAAGTCGAACATCCTCATGGTCGGCCCCACCGGCTCCGGCAAGACGTATCTCGCGCAGACCCTCGCCCGGCGGCTCAACGTCCCGTTCGCGGTCGCGGACGCCACCAGCCTCACCGAGGCCGGCTATGTGGGCGAGGACGTGGAGAACATCCTCCTCAAGCTCATCCAGGCCGCGGACTACGACGTGAAGAAGGCCGAGCAGGGCATCATCTACATCGACGAGATCGACAAGATCTCGCGGAAGTCCGAGAACCCCTCCATCACCCGGGACGTCTCCGGCGAGGGGGTGCAGCAGGCCCTGCTGAAGATCCTCGAGGGCACGGTGGCGTCGGTGCCGCCGCAGGGCGGGCGCAAGCACCCCCACCAGGAGTTCCTGCAGATCGACACGTCCAACGTGCTGTTCATCGTGGCGGGCGCGTTCGCGGGCCTGGACGAGATCATCGGTTCCCGTGCCGGACGCAAGGGCATCGGGTTCGGCGCGCCCCTGAACCACCTGGGCGCGGGGGACGTCACCTACGCGGACGTGCGGCCGGAGGACCTGCTGAAGTTCGGCCTCATCCCCGAGTTCATCGGCCGCCTGCCCGTGATCACCACTGTCGAGGACCTCACGCACGAACAGCTCGTGCGGGTGCTGACCGAACCGAGGAACGCCCTGCTCAAGCAGTACCAGAAGATGTTCCTCATGGACGGCGTGGAGCTCGAGTTCGAGCAGGACGCCCTGGACGCCGTCGTCGCCCAGGCCGAGGCCCGCGGCACCGGCGCCCGCGGCCTGCGCTCCATCATGGAGAACGTCCTCAAGCCCGTGATGTTCGAGCTGCCCTCCCGTTCGGATGTGGGCACGGTCGTCATCTCCGGGGACGTGGTGCGCGGCGAGGCCGAGCCCACGCTCATCCCGGCCGAGGTGGAACGACGTCGACGCGGCCGGAGCGCCTGACCGCCGTCGCCCAGCAGGACCGACCGGAGCCGAGACGGCTCCCTGACCGCAAGGAGCACAGCATGACCGACACCACGCAGCAGCCCACCGTCGACTTCTACTTCGACGCCACGTGCCCGTTCGCCTGGATCACCTCCCGGTGGATCCTGGAGGTCCAGAAGGTGCGCGACGTGCGGGTGGTCTTCAAGATCATGTCGCTCGCCGTCCTGAACGAGGGCCGCGACCTGGACCCCGGCTACCTGGCCCGCCTCGAGAAGGCCTGGCTGCCGGCCCGCGCCGCCGTGCAGGTGCGCGAGCGGCACGGTGCCGAGGCGCTCGGCCCGTGGTACACCGCGGTCGGCACCCGCATCCATGAGCAGGGCCGCACGGACTACGAGGCCGTGGTGGCCGAGGCCCTCGAGGAGCTCGGCCACGACGCGGACATCCTGGACGCCGCCCGCACCGACGTGGCCGACGAGCAGCTGCGCGCCAGCCAGAAGGAGGCGGAGGACCTCGTGGGCAACGACGTCGGCACGCCCGTCGTGGCGTTCAACGGCACGGCCTTCTTCGGTCCCGTGATGACCCGCATCCCGCGCGGCGAGGAGGCGGGCCGCATCTTCGACGGCGCCGTCGCCCTGGCCGACTTCCCGTACTTCTACGAGATCAAGCGGGCCCGCACCACGGATCCGCAGTTCGACTGAGCCCCCGGCTCGCACGAGACCGGCCCCACACCTTCAGCGCGAAGGTGTGGGGCCGGCGTCGTCGGGGGCGCGGGGCGGCGGGGGTCAGCTGCGCGCCACCCGGCCGGCCGCGCGGATCAGGGGGACCTGCAGGGGCAGCCGCCCGAGGGAGGCCAGTTGCGCCGGCCAGGGCCGGCGTCGCCACTGCCAGGCCATCCACGCATTGCCGGGCCACACGCCGAGGAAGAGCGCCTGCGCGGCGCGTCCGCCCGCGCGCCGGGTGCGCGGGACGGCCAGCAGACCCGCCACGGCCAGCTCGGCCACGCCGGAGCCGTGGGTCCACGCGCGGGCCGAGCCGGGCAGGAACGGCGGGATCAGCCCGTCGAAGGGCTCGGGTCGGACGAAGTGGAGCACGCCCATGGCGGCGAGGGCGGCGGACATCCGCCGGGCGGAGGAGTCGCAGGCGCGGCGGCCGGCCGGGGCGGGATCGGGTGTCGGTCTCATCCTCTCAGTGTCCACCCCTGCCGCGGTGACCGCACTGCGACATGCGGCAGGAGCACGACCGGGAGGTGCACCACGACACCCCCGGGAGGGCCGCCTCCCGACGAACTCCGATCCGGCGGCGGACTGTCCGACGCGTGCTGTGCCCTACCGGATCCGGGCCACGAACATCCCACGCTGACGGCAGACTCGGGTTTGCAGCACGGGCGCGACGACGGCCCCGCCGCCCGTGATGGGCGACGGGGCCGTCGTCGTGCCGCGTGCGCTCCCGAGACACCGTCCGGGAACGCGCGGCGCGGGTCAGTCGTCGTCGACCGGTGCGAGCTGCACGTCGGAGACGGTCAGGGGCGCGGACTCGCCGGCCTCGCCCTGCGTGAGGGACAGGTCCGCGATGTTGCCGGCCGCCTTGAGGTCCGCCAGGCCGCCGCGCAGCTTCTCGAGCCAGTCGGCCGGTCCGGTCACCACGGCGGAGCGCACCTCGGTCCGCTGCTTCACCTTGGCCTCGGACTTCGCCTTGCGGATGCCACCCAGGACCTGCGCCACGGTGGGCAGGACCTCGGCGTCGCCGGCGGAGGCGGCGAAGGACAGGGCCGCCACCTCGTCCGCGGCGCCCGGCCACGCGGCGGTGTGCACGGAGCCGGCGCGCCACCAGCTCCACACCTCCTCGGTGGCGAACGGCTGGAACGGGGCCAGCAGACGCAGCAGGGCGTCCAGGGTGGTGGCCAGCGTGGTCACCACCGAGGCCTGCTCGGCCTCGCCGTGGCCACCGTAGGCACGGTCCTTCACGAGCTCCACGTAGTCGTCCGTGAAGGCCCAGAAGAACTGCTCGGTCACGTTGAGGGCACGCGCGTAGTCGTAGGCCTCGAACGCGCGGGTCGCCTGCTCCACGGTGGCCGCGAGGCGCGTCAGCAGGGAGGCGTCCAGCGGGTTGGTGACGGCCGCGGCGTCGTCGGCCGTACGGATGACGGCGTCCTGCGTGGCGCCCAGGTTCAGCACGAACTTGGCGGCGTTGAGCAGCTTGATGGCCAGGCGGCGGCCGATCTTCATCTGCGCCACCTCGTAGGCGGTGTCCGCGCCGAGGCGGGCCGAGGCGGCCCAGTAGCGGACGGCGTCCGAGCCGAACTGGTCCAGGATGTCGGTCGGGACCACCACGTTGCCCTTGGACTTGGACATCTTCTTGCGGTCCGGGTCGAGGATCCAGCCGGAGAGCGCGGTGTCCGTCCACGGCACGGAGCCGTTGAGGGCGTGGGCGCGCACCACGGTGGAGAACAGCCAGGTGCGGATGATGTCGTGGCCCTGCGGGCGCAGATCGAACGGGAAGACGTTGTTGAAGAACGCCTCGTCACGGGACCAGCGGCCCACGATCTGCGGGGTCAGCGAGGAGGTGGCCCAGGTGTCCAGGACGTCCGGGTCGCCGGTGAAGCCGCCGGGGACGTCGCGCTGGTCCTCGGAGTAGCCCGGGGCGGCCTCGGCGGCCGGGTCCACGGGGAGCTGCTCGTCGGCCGGGAGGATCGGGTTCTCATAGTCGGGCTCACCCTCCGCGTCCAGCGGGTACCAGACCGGGATCGGCACCCCGAAGAAGCGCTGGCGGGAGACGAGCCAGTCACCGTTGAGGCCCTCGACCCAGTTCTCGTAGCGGTGGCGCATGTGCTCCGGGTGCCAGGAGAGCTCGCGGCCGCGCTCGATCAGCTCCGCGCGGCGGTCGGCGTCGCGGCCGCCGTTGCGGATGTACCACTGGCGGGAGGTGACGACCTCGAGCGGCTTGTCGCCCTTCTCGTAGAAGTTCACGGCGTGCATGATCTTCTTCGGCTCTCCGTCCAGCAGGCCGGCCGCGGTGAGGGCGTCCACCACACCCTGCTTGGCGGAGAACACGGTCTTGCCGGCCACGGTGTCCGCATAGGCCTGTCGGCCGGCGTCCGTGGTGATCCACTCGGGGGCGTCGGCGGCGAACCGGCCGTCACGGCCGATCAGGGTGCGGGTGGGCAGCTGCAGCTCGCGCCACCAGGTGACGTCGTTGAGATCGCCGAAGGTGCAGACCATGGCGATGCCGGAGCCCTTGTCCGGCTTGGCCAGCGGGTGCGGGAAGACCTCCACCTCCACGCCGTACAGCGGGGAGGTGACGGTCGTGCCGAACAGGTGCTGGTAGCGCTCGTCGTCCGGGTGGGCGACCAGGCCGGAGCAGGAGGCCAGCAGCTCGGGGCGGGTGGTCTCGATGAAGACCTGCTCGCCGTCCGCAGCGGTGAAGGCGTAGCGGTGGTAGGCGCCGGGGACCTCGCGGTCCTCGAGCTCGGCCTGGGCCACGGCGGTGCGGAAGGTCACGTCCCACATGGTGGGGGCCTCGGCCAGATAGGCGTCGCCCGAGGCGATGCCGGCCAGGAAGGCGCGCTGGGAGACGGCGCGGGAGACGTCGTCGATGGTCCGGTAGGTCATGTCCCAGTCGACGGACAGGCCGAGACGGGTGAAGAGGTCCTCGAAGACCTTCTCGTCCTCGACGGCGAGCTCCTCGCAGAGCTCGATGAAGTTCCTGCGGGAGATCACGTCCCAGTCGCGCTGGTTCTTCGCCGGCTTCTCCGGCGGGCGGTAGCCCTCCACGTACGGCTTGGCGGGGTCGCAGCGGACGCCGTAGTAGTTCTGCACACGGCGCTCGGTGGGCAGGCCGTTGTCGTCCCAGCCCATCGGGTAGAACACGTTCTTGCCGTTCATGCGCTGGTAGCGGGCGAGCACGTCGGTCTGCGTGTAGGAGAAGACGTGGCCCACGTGCAGCGAGCCGGAGGCGGTCGGCGGGGGAGTGTCGATCGAGTAGACCTGTTCGCGGGTGGTCTGCGTGTCGAACGCGTAGGTGCGCTCGTCGGCCCAGCGGGCGGTCAGCTTCTCCTCGAGGCCTTCGAGGGCCGGCTTGTCCGGCACGGCCACGGCGCCGGCGGCGGGGGTGGACGGGGTCGATGCGTCGATGGGCGTGTCTGTGCCCTGCGTGTTCTCAGCCATGCCTGCCATCCTCCCATGACCGGGGCGGCGGGCCGGGCCTGCGACGATGCCCGGGACGTCCCGCCCTTCCAGTCGGTCGACCTGGCGGAGGTGAACGGGGCGGTGCTCCGAACGGCACGGCTCGGCTACGGTCGGAGGCGTGAGCCACACCCATGAACCTGCGAAGAACCCCGCCCGCGCCGCCGTCGTGACGGGGGCCACGAGCGGCATCGGCCGCGCCACGGCCCTCGAGCTCGCCCGCCGCGGCTGGCGCGTGTACGCCGTCGGCCGCCGGGCCGAGCGCCTCGAGACCCTCGCTGCCGACGCCCGGGCCGAGGGCGTGAGCGGCGACGTCGTCCCCGCCGCCCTGGACGTCACGGACGAGGCCGCCGTCGCCGCGCTGGCCTCGCGCGTCGAGGCCGACGGCGGCGCCGACACCCTCGTCAACATCGCCGGCGGAGCGCTCGGCACGGACGCGGTGGGCGTGGGCGACCGCGCCGACTGGGAGTGGATGTACCGCGTCAACGTGCTCGGCACCCTGACGATGTGCCAGGCGTTCCTGCCCATGCTCCGCGCCCACGGCGAGGGCACCGTGCTCAACCTGACCTCGACCGCCGCCGTCACCGCCTACGAGGGCGGCGCCGGCTACAACGCCGCGAAGATGGGCCAGCACGGGCTCACCGGCGCGCTGCGCCTGGAGGAGGCCGAGCACAACGTGCGGGTGATCGAGGTGCTCCCGGGCATGGTCCACACCGAGGAGTTCTCCCGCAACCGCCTGGGCGGCGACCAGTCCGCCGCGGACGCCGTGTATGCGGGCGTGGAGAAGCCGCTCACCGCCGAGGACGTCGCCGAGGTGTGCGTCCACGCCGTCGAGCTGCCCCACCACGTGAACCTGGATCAGATCGTGATGCGGCCGGTCGCCCAGGCCGCCCAGCACAAGGTGATCCGCCGGTGAGCGGCGGGCCGCAGAACGTGTGGGCCGACGCGGTGGGCTCGGCATGAGCGCGCCCGTGCTGCACGTGATCGCCTGCGCCCACGGCACGCACGACGCGGCCGGCCGCGACGTGATCGACGGCCTCCGTGCCGACCTGGCGGCCCTCCTGGCCGCCGAGGGGCCGGGTGCCCAGGTCCACGAGGCCTACGTGGACGTGCAGAGCCCCTCCCTCGACGAGGTCGTGGCGGCCCTGCCCCCGGGGGAGCCGGCCGTGATCGTGCCGCTGCTGCTGTCCCTGGGCCATCACGTCCACCACGACATCCACCACGCCGCAGCCGCCCGACCCGGCACGATCGCCGCCGCACCGCTGGCCGGGGCCGGGGACGACGTCGAGCCGCGCCTGGTGACCGTTCTGGCCGAGCGGGTGGCCCGGGCGGTGCCGGCCGGTGAGGCCGCGACATCGGACGTCATCCTGGCGGCGGCCGGCACCCGCGCCGCGGACGGCCAGGCCCAGGTGCACGCCCTGGCCGGGGCCCTGGCCCGGGCCACGGGACTGCCCGTGACCGCTGCGTTCGGGGCGGCGGCCACCCCCCGTGTGCCCGACGCCGTCTCCCGGGTGCGCGCCGCCGGCCGTCGCGCCGTGGTGGCCGCCCACCTGCTGGCCCCCGGGTACTTCCACGACCGACTCGGCGAGGCCGGCGCGGACGCGGTCACCGACCCCCTGCTGCCGCATCCGCTGGTGGCGCGGATCGCCCTGGACCGGCTGCGGTCCGCCCTCGCCGAGGCCCCGAGGGGAGCCGCCGGAGGCCGCTGAGCCGTTCGTCACACGACCGGGGCCGGGCCGGGCACCGACCGCGGCCCGGCCCCGGGAACGTGACGAACCGCGTCGACGATCTTGGGGGCGGCATGCCGGGTTCCTAGCGTGGCGGCCATGACCCAGGTGAACGAGACGTCGAGGCCGGCGCGCACTCCGCGCCGTCCCTCCGCCAAGCCGCACGGCCAGTGGAAGGTGGACGGGACCGCCCCCCTGAACCACAACGAGGAGTTCAAGCAGCAGGACGACGGCCTGAACGTCCGCGAGCGCATCGAGCAGGTCTACGCCCGGGAGGGCTTCGACTCGATCCCCTCGGACGACCTGCACGGCCGCTTCCGCTGGTGGGGCCTGTACACCCAGCGCCGGCAGGGGATCGACGGCGGCAAGACCGCCACCCTGGAGCCCCACGAACTCGAGGACCGCTACTTCATGCTGCGCGTGCGCATCGACGGCGGCGACCTCACCACCGAGCAGCTGCGCGTGATCGGCGGGATCTCCACCGACTTCGGCCGTGACACCGCGGACATCACGGACCGGCAGAACGTCCAGCTGCACTGGATCCGCGTCGAGGACGTCCCCGAGATCTGGCGGCGCCTGGAGTCCGTGGGCCTGTCCACCACCGAGGCCTGCGGCGACGTGCCGCGCGTGATCCTCGGCTCACCGGTGGCCGGGATCGCCGCGGACGAGATCATCGACCCCACGCCCGTGATCCGGGAGATCGCGGACCGCTGGATCGGCGACCTCGAGGTCTCCAACCTGCCCCGCAAGTTCAAGACCGCCATCACCGGGCACCCCTCCCAGGACGTGGTCCACGAGATCAACGACGTCTCCCTGATCGGTGTCGTGCACCCCGAGCTGGGCCCCGGCTACGACCTGTGGGTCGGCGGCGGCCTGTCCACGAAGGCGCGCCTGGCCGACCGGATCGGCGCCTTCGTCTCGGCCGAGCGCGCCCCCGAGGTGTGGCACGCCGTCGTGAGCATCTTCCGTGACTACGGCTACCGGCGCCTGCGCAACAAGGCCCGCATGAAGTACCTGCTCGAGGACTGGGGGCCGGAGAGGTTCCGCACCGTGCTGGAGGAGGAGTACCTCGGCTACGCCCTGCCCGACGGACCCGCCCCGGCCCCGCCCACCCGCCCCGGCGACCACGTGGGGGTCCACGAGCAGAAGGACGGCCGCTTCTACATCGGTGCCGCCCCCGTCGTCGGCCGCTCCAGCGGCACCACCCTCACCGCCCTCGCGGACCTGCTCGAGGCCCACGGTTCCACCCGGCTGCGGACCACCCCGCACCAGAAGATCGTGGTGCTGGACGTGGAGCGGGACCGGGTGGACGCCGTCGTGGCCGGCTTGAAGGAGCTGGGACTGGACCCGGAGCCGTCCGTGTTCCGCCGCTCCACCATCGCCTGCACGGGCCTGGAGTTCTGCAAGCTCGCCATCGTGGACACGAAGGACACCGCCACCGCCGCGATCGCCCAGCTCGAGGAGCGCCTGGCCGACCTCGCCGACCGCCTCCCCGAGCGGCTGAGCCTGCATGTGAACGGCTGCCCCAACTCCTGCGCCCGCATCCAGACCGCGGACATCGGCCTGAAGGGCCAGCTGCTCCCGGACGACGACGGCGGCCAGACGCCCGGCTTCCAGGTCCACCTGGGCGGCGGCCTGGCCTCCGTGGACCGCGCCGAGGCCGGCCTCGGACGCAGCGTCCGCGGCCTGAAGGTCCGCGCGGACGGGCTGGTCGACTACGTCGAGCGCCTCGTCCGCCGGTACGACGAGCAGCGCGAGCCGGGCGAGACCTTCGCCCGGTGGGCGCACCGAGTCGACGAGGAGGCCCTCCGATGAGCACCATTCCCCCCACCCGTCCGACCGAGGACCTCGAGCGCCTGCAGGCGCTCGCGGAGTCCGGCGCCGCCGAGCTCGGCTGGGACGCCCCCGCCGAGGCGGTGGTCGACTGGGCCGCCCGCCATGTGGACCTCCGCCGGGCCGCCGTCGCCTGCTCCATGGCCGACGCCGTCCTGCCGCACCTGGTGGCGCAGCGGATGCCCGGCGTGGACGTCCTCTTCCTGGAGACCGGCTATCACTTCACCGAGACCCTCGCGACGCGCGACGAGGTGGCCCGCCGCCTCGACGTCACCGTGGTGGACGTGCTGCCGGAGCTGACCGTGGCCGAGCAGGACGAGCGCCACGGCAAGGACCTGTTCGCCCGTGACCCGGGGCTGTGCTGCGCGATGCGCAAGGTCGAGCCCCTCAACCGGGCGCTGGCCGGATACGACCTGTGGTTCACCGGAGTCCGCCGGGACGAGGCGCCGACGCGCACGAACACCCCGCTGGTGGGCTGGGACGAGGCCCACGGCATGGTCAAGGTCAACCCCGTCGCCCCGTGGAGCTTCGACGACCTGGTCGGCTACGCCACGGACCACGACGTGCCCGTGAACCTGCTCCTGCAGAACGGCTACCCGTCGATCGGCTGCCGTCCCTGCACCCGCCCCGTCGCCCCCGGGGAGGACCCCCGAGCCGGGCGGTGGGCCGGGACCGCGAAGACCGAGTGCGGCATCCACGTCTGAGCGCCGCACCCGAGACAGACCAAGGAGACACGATGACCCTCACCCATGCCCCCGACCCGGGGACCGTGAGCCCCGCCGGGCCCGACGTCCAGGACGCCCTGGAGGCCGAGGCGATCCACATCATCCGCGAGGTGGTGGCCGAGTTCGAGCGCCCCGCCATGCTCTTCTCGGGCGGCAAGGACTCGGTGGTGATGCTCCACCTGGCCGCGAAGGCCTTCTGGCCGGGCAGGATCCCCTTCCCGGTGGTCCACGTGGACACCGGCCACAACTTCCCCGAGGTCCTCGAGTTCCGCGACCGCACGGTGGAGCGGCTCGGCCTGCGGCTCGTGGTGGGCTCCGTGCAGGAGTACATCGACCGCGGCGAGCTGCGTGAGCGCGCCGACGGCACCCGCAACACCCTGCAGACCACCCCCCTGCTGGACACGATCCGGACCAACCGGTTCGACGCCGTCTTCGGGGGAGGCCGCCGGGACGAGGACAAGGCGCGGGCCAAGGAGCGGATCATCAGCCTGCGGGACGCGTTCGGCCAGTGGGACCCGCGCAACCAGCGCCCCGAGCTGTGGAACCTCTACAACGGCCGTCACACCCCCGGCCAGCACGTCCGCGCGTTCCCCATCAGCAACTGGACCGAGCTGGACGTGTGGCGGTACATCGCCCGCGAGGGCATCGAGCTGCCCTCCATCTACTACGCGCACGAGCGGGAGGTCTTCCGCCGCGACGGCATGTGGCGCGTCGTGGGGGAGCACTCCCGCCCGGCCGAGGGCGAGGAGGTCACCACGCGGACGGTGCGCTACCGCACGGTGGGCGACATGTCCTGCACCGGCGCCGTCCTCTCGGAGGCCGCCACCGTCGAGGACGTCGTGCTCGAGGTCGCCGCCTCCACCCTGACCGAACGCGGGGCCACCCGCGCCGACGACCGCATCTCCGAGGCGGCCATGGAAGATCGCAAGAAGGACGGGTACTTCTGATGAGCACCGCACTGCTGGACCGGCACGCCCCCGCCGGGACCCTGTTCCGCCTGGCCACGGCCGGCTCGGTCGACGACGGCAAGTCCACCCTCGTGGGCCGCCTCCTGCACGACTCCAAGGCCGTCCTGGCCGACCAGCTCGAGGCCGTGGCCCGCACCTCCGCCGAGCGCGGCTTCGGCGGCGCCGAGGGCGGGCTGGACCTGGCGCTGCTGACCGACGGCCTGCGCGCCGAGCGGGAGCAGGGGATCACGATCGACGTCGCGTACCGGTACTTCGCCACGGACCGGCGCACCTTCGTGCTGGCCGACTGCCCCGGGCACGTGCAGTACACCCGCAACACCGTCACGGGCGCCTCGACGGCCGACGCCGTCGTGCTGCTCGTGGACGCCCGCAAGGGCGTGGTGGAGCAGACCCGGCGCCACCTCAGCGTGGTGGCCCTGCTGCGGGTGCCGCACGTGATCGTCGCCGTCAACAAGATCGATCTCGTGGACTACGCCGAGGAGGTCTTCACCGCGATCGCCGAGGACGTCCGGCGCGTGGCCCGGGAGCTCGGCCTCTCCGACGCGGTGAGCGTCCCGGTGTCCGCCCTGCAGGGCGACAACGTGGTCACCCGCTCCGAGCGGACGGACTGGTACACCGGCCCCACGCTCATGGAGCTGCTCGAGTCCCTGCCCGGGGCGGACGCCGAGGACGACGCCGCGGCCTCCTTCCGCTTCCCGGTGCAGCTCGTGGTGCGCCCCCAGGGCGCCCTGGCCCCCGGCCTCGACCCCGAGGTCTTCCGCGACTACCGCGGCTACGCCGGGCAGGTGGTGGCGGGCACCGTCCGGCCCGGGGACGCCGTCGCCGTCCTCACCCCGGGGCAGCCGGCGCGCACCACCACCGTGGTGGGCGTGGACGCCGCCGGGGAATCCCTCGAGGAGGCCTCCTCCCCGCAGTCGGTGGTCCTGCGCCTGGCCGACGAGGTGGACGTGGCCCGCGGGGACACGATCGCCGCCGCGGACACCGCCCCGCGCCCCACCGCGGAGGTGGCCGCCGCGCTGTGCTGGCTCTCCGCCGCACCGCTGCGCGTCGGGCAGCAGGTCCTCGTCAAGCACGGCACCGCCGTCGTCCGGGCGCTCGTCCAGGAGGTGGCCGGCCGGCTCGACCTCGACACCCTGCGGCTCGACCCGGCCGAGACCCTCGGGCTCAACGACATCGGACAGGTGCGCCTGCACCTGGCCGCGCCGCTGCCCGTGGAGCCCTACGCCGTGCATCGGCGCACCGGGGCGTTTCTCGTGATCGACCCCCACGACGGGGCCACGCTCGCCGCCGGCATGGTGCGCGGCGGCGACGAGGCCTGATCCGGATGACGACGGCGCGACGGGAGCGGTCATGACGGTGGTGATGGAGGACGTGGGCAAGAGCTTCGGCGGGCCCACGCCCGTGCTGGAGGACGTCTCCGTGCGGATCGAGCCGGGCGAGTTCGTCTGCCTGCTCGGCGCGTCCGGATGCGGCAAGTCCACCCTGCTGAACATCATCGCCCGGCTAGAGGCGCCCACCGCGGGCGTCGTCAAGACCCCCCGGGAGGGGGCCGCGTTCATGTTCCAGGACGCCGCCCTCTTCCCGTGGCTCACCGCCCGCGGCAACATCGAGCTCGCCCTCCGCTTCGCCGGTGTGGCCGCGGGGGAGCGTCGGGAGCGTGCCGGGGAGCTGCTGCGCCTCGTCCACCTGGACGACGCCGCCGACCTGCGACCCCACCAGCTCTCCGGCGGCATGCGCCAGCGCGTCGCCCTGGCCCGGGCCCTCGCCCAGGACCGCCCCCTGCTGCTCATGGACGAGCCGTTCGCGGCCTTGGACGCGATCACCCGCGACCTGCTGCATGGGGAGCTCGAGCGCGTGTGGCGGCAGACCGGTCGGACGGTCGTGTTCGTCACCCACAACGTGGCCGAGGCCGTCCGCCTCGGCCAGCGGGTGCTGCTGCTGTCCTCACGTCCGGGTCGCGTCGTCGCCGAATGGGACGTGCCCGCGGCCGCCCGCCACGACGCGCCCGCCGCGGCCGCCCTCACGGCCGCCATCACCGCCCGACTCGGTCAGGAGATCCGTCGCCATGCGCACTGACACCCCCACCCTCGACGCCCCCGGCCGCGCGCCGGGGGCCGCCACCGACGACGAGCTGCGCGAGCTCGACAGCGGCCTCGACGCGCTCCAGGCCGTCGACTCGACCCGTCGGACGGGTCTGGCCGGGTGGGACTGGAGCCGGGTCCTGCTCCCGGTGGCCGCCGTCGTCCTGCTCGTGGCGATCTGGCAGGCCTTCGCGTGGCTGGCCGGTGCGCGCGGTGAGCCGATCACCGGTCCCGGTGACGTCGTCGGGGCCTTCGGGACGCTGTGGGCGCAGGGCCTCGTCCAGCAGGCAGTGGCGACGTCGGTGGGCCGCGCCGTCGTGGGCTTCGCACTCGCCGTGGTCGTCGGCGTCGGGCTGGGCCTCGTGCTCGGACAGGTCGGCGTCCTGCGGCGGGCGTTCGGCCCGCTGCTCACGGCCCTGATGGTGCTGCCCAACGTGGCCTGGGTGCCGCTCGCGGTGCTGTGGTTCGGCCTCAGCGACGCCACCGCGTACTTCGTGATGCTCACCGGCGCCGTCCCCGCCGTGGTCGCCGGCCTCACCACCGGCACGGACCAGGTGCCGCCGCAGCTGCGTCGCGCGGCCCGGGTGCTGGGCGCCTCGCGTCTCGAGACCGCCCTGCTGGTGGTCCTCCCGGCCGCCCTGCCCGCCTTCGTCTCCGGCCTGCGCCAGGGCTGGGCCTTCGCGTGGCGAGGCCTCATGGCCGCCGAGATCATCGCCGTCGGCGGGCCCATGGGCGTGGGACTCGGGACCCTGCTCCACGAGGGACGTGCCGCGTCCGACCTCGCCGTCGTCCTCTGCGCCGTCCTGACCATCCTGGCCGTCGGCGTCCTCGTCGAACTGGCCGCATTCGGCCCCGTCGAGCGGCGCATGCTGCGCCGCCGCGGGCTGCTGGAAGGGAGCACGCGATGACCGCGTCCGATCTGTACCCCACCTCCCTGCGTCTGCTCGGCCGGCCCGTCCTGATCGTGGGCGGCGGGCGCGTGGCCGGCCGCCGCGTGGGTGCCCTCCTCGACGCCGGCGCGCTCGTCACCGTGGTGGCCCCGAAGCCGGGGGAGGAGGTGGAGCGGCTCGCGGCGGCCGGTCTGCTCACCCTGCATCGCCGCCCCTACCGCCCGTCCGACCTCGACGGGGTCTGGTTCGCCCAGACCGCCACCGGTGACCGGGCCGTGGACGGGGCCGTGGCCTCCGACGCCGAGGCCCGCCGCGTCTGGTGTGTCGACGCCTCCGACGCCGAGTCCTCCGCCGCCTGGACGCCCGCCGTCGTCCGGGCCGGGGACGTGACCGTGGCCGTCAACGCCGGGGGAGACCCTCGCCGTGCCCGCGCCCTGAAGGACGCGATCACCCTCGCCCTGTCCACGGGGCGGCTGCCGCTGCGGCGGCGGCGCGCGTCCGCCGAGCCCGGTCGCGTGGCCCTCGTCGGCGGCGGCCCCGGCGACTCCGGGCTCATCACCGTGCGCGGCCGGCAGCTGCTCGCGGAGGCCGACGTGGTGGTCGCCGACCGGCTGGGCCCGCGCGCCCTCCTGGCCGAGCTGGACCCGGCGGTGCCCGTGATCGAGGTCGGCAAGGCCCCCGGGAACCACCTGGCCACGCAGGACGAGATCAACGCCGTCCTGGTCCGGGAGGCCCGGGCCGGCCGCCTCGTCGTCCGGCTCAAGGGCGGCGACCCGTACGTGCTCGGCCGCGGCGGCGAGGAGGCAGCGCACTGCCGCGCCCACGGCGTCGACGTCGAGGTGGTCCCCGGTGTCACGAGCGCCGTCTCGGTGCCCGCCGCCGCGGGGATCCCGGTCACCCATCGCGGCGTCGCCACCGGCTTCACGCTGGTGACCGGCCACGAAGAGCTGTCCGAAGTGCCCACCCGGGCCGACCACACGCTCGTCCTGCTGATGGGCGTGCGTCGGCTCGCGGACACCGCGCGCCGACTGACGGAGCGCGGCCTCGACGGTGCGACGCCCGTGGCGATCATCGAGCGCGGCTGGATGCCGGACCAGCGGGTCACCGTGGGCACGGTGGAGACCATCGCCGCGCAGGCGGCCGCCGTCGGTGTGGAGAACCCCGCCGTGATCGTCGTGGGCGACGTCGTGCGCCTGAGCCCCTACGCCACCGGCGCGCCTGCGGCCGGCATCCCTGCCCCGATCTTGACCCTGAACCCGACCTCCGAAGGAGCACGAGCATGACCCCGACCCCCTCGTCCTCGAGGCCCGATCGCCCGTTGCGCATCGCCATCATCGGTGCCGGACCCGCCGGGGTGTACACGGCGGACATCCTGACCAAGGAGGAACGGGACTTCCGGGTCAGCATCGACCTGTTCGACCGGTACCCGGCCCCGTTCGGCCTCATCCGCTACGGGGTGGCCCCGGACCACCCGCGCATCAAGGGCATCGTCACCGCCCTGCACAAGGTCATGGACCGCGGGGACATCCGTTTCCTCGGGAACGTGGACTACGGCACGGACCTGAGCCTGGCGGATCTGCGTCGGCATTACGACGCGATCGTGTTCTCCACCGGGGCCGTGCGGGACGCGGCCCTGGACGTTCCCGGGGTGGAGTTGGCCGGCTCGTTCGGTGGCGCCGACTTCGCGTCCTGGTATGACGGGCACCCGGATGTGCCGCGGCACTGGCCGTTGGAGGCCACGCAGGTGGCGGTGATCGGCAACGGGAACGTGGCCCTGGATGTGGCCCGGATCCTGTCCAAGCATGCCGAGGACCTGCTGCCCACCGAGATCCCGGACAACGTGTACCGGGACCTGGCCGCCTCCCCGGTCACGGACGTGCACGTGTTCGGTCGGCGCGGGCCGGCGCAGGTGAAGTTCACCCCGCTGGAGCTGCGGGAGCTGGCGCACTCCCGGGATGTGGACATCGTGTTGTACGAGGAGGACTTCGACTTCGATGAGGCCTCGGAGAAGGCGATCGAGGAGAACAACCAGGTCCGCACCATGGTGGGCACGCTGACGAACTGGCTCATGGAGCAGGAGGACCGTCAGCAGAGCGCCTCGCGTCGGCTGCACCTGCATTTCCTCCAGGCCCCCGAGGAGTTCCTGGACGAGGACGGCGACGGCCGGGTGGACGGCCTGCGGATGCGCCGAATGGAGCTGGACGGTTCCGGTGGGGTCCGCCCGACGGACGAGACCGTGGACTACCCGGTGCAGGCGATCTACCGGGCGGTGGGCTACTTCGGTTCGCCCGTGGAGGGGGTGGAGTTCGATGAGGTGCGCGGGGTGATCCCGAACGCGCAGGGCCGGGTGCTCGACGCGGACGGTGCCCCCGTGCCGGGCCTGTACGCCTCGGGGTGGATCAAGCGGGGCCCGGTGGGCCTGATCGGGCACACCAAGGGTGACTCCCTGGAGACGATCAAGCATCTGATCGAGGACGAGCCGGGGCTGTGGACGGCCCAGGAGCCCTCCGAGGAGTCGGTGATCGAGCTGCTCGAGTCCCGTGAGGTGCCGTACACCACGTGGGCCGGCTGGCATGCTCTGGATGACCACGAGAAGTCCTTGGGTGCGCAGGCGACGGAGGCCGGTCCGGTGGCGCGGGAGCGGGTGAAGGTCGTGGACCGGGAGGAGATGACCCGCATCTCCCGGGAGGGTGTCCTCCTCGGCGCCGAAGGCTGAGTCCTCCCGTCGGGTGGACCCGCGGCGGGGCGCGGGCCACCCCTCGCCCGCGCCGCGGCCCGCTCCCTACCGTGGTGCCCATGACCACCTTCGCCGCAGCCGAACGTGCCCGCCTCGCTGACCTCCTGCTCGAGAAGGGCCCCGACGCGCCCACCCTGTGCGGCGGCTGGAGCACCCGCGACCTCGCCGCCCACCTCTGGCTGCGGGAGAGCCGGCCCGACGCCTTCGCCGCCCTGTTCATCCCGCCGCTGTCCCGCCACCTCGACCGCCTGACCGCGGACACCAAGCGCCGCGACTACGCCGAGGTCGTGCGGGAGTGGGCCGCGGGCCCGTCGGCGCTGAACCCCATGCGGGCGGCGGATAGGCACGTGAACGCGGCCGAGCACTTCATCCACCTCGAGGACGTCCGGCGCGGCGAGTCCGCGGCCAGCGGCTCGCTGCCCGCCCCGCGCTCGTTCTCCCCGGACGAGGAGGACGCCCTCTACCGCTCGCTGCGCCGCATGGCCCCGCTGTTCCTGCGTAAGTCCGCGGCGCCGGTGGTCCTCCAGGGCCCGGGTCGCGCCCCGGTCACCGTCACCCGTGGGGCCGTGGCGCTGCGGGCGCCCGTCACGGTGACCGGCGAGGTCGGGGAGCTCCTCCTCTGGGCCTCGGGCCGGGACGCCGTGCACGTGGAGATCGACGGCGACGCGTCGGCGGCCGTGCGCACCGCCCTCTGACGCGCTCCGGCCCCGCGGCCACGGGCCGGCGCAGCGTCCACTACACTGGCGGGCATAGGCGTCGACCCGGCCATCACCGGCGAGCCTCCGGAAGAACGGGCCGCACGGCCCCAGTAGAACCGGACGGGTAAGCCCGTCACAGCAGTCATCAAGCGGCCGGCACCCCGGGGACCTCCCGACGCCGGCAAGCAAGGTGGTACCGCGTCCGCGGCCGGCCGGAGGGTCGGGCCCTCGGGCGTCCTTGCACGGAACCGACGCCCCGGACGCAAAGGACCCCCGTGTACCCCCTCGCCTCCTCCGCCCCTGACGGCCGCACCCCCGCCTCCCCGCGCTTCCCGGAGATCGAGCGCCGCATCCTGGCGTACTGGGACGAGGACGGCACCTTCCAGGCCTCGATCGACCAGCGTCCCACCCGGAACGAGGACGGCTCGCAGAACGAGTTCGTCTTCTACGACGGCCCGCCCTTCGCCAACGGCCTGCCGCACTACGGCCACCTGCTCACCGGGTACGTCAAGGACCTCGTGGCCCGCTACCAGACGCAGCAGGGCCGCCGCGTGGAGCGCCGCTTCGGCTGGGACACCCACGGCCTGCCCGCCGAGCTCGAGGCGATGAAGCAGCTGGGCATGACGGACAAGTCCGAGATCGAGGCCATGGGCATCGACACGTTCAACGACGCCTGCCGCTCCTCGGTCCTGAAGTACACGGACCAGTGGCAGGACTACGTGACCCGCCAGGCCCGCTGGGTCGACTTCGAGAACGACTACAAGACCCTCACCCCGGACTTCATGGAGTCCGTGATCTGGGCCTTCTCCGAGCTGCACCGCAAGGGCCTGACCTACCGCGGCTTCCGCGTCCTGCCCTACTGCTGGAACGACGAGACCCCGCTGTCCAACCACGAGCTGCGCATGGACGACGACGTCTACAAGATGCGCCAGGACCCCTCGGTCACCGTCACGTTCCCGATCACCGGCCTCCCGGCGGACCCCGCCCTCGTGCCCGACGGCGGCGCCGACGCGGCGCTCGCCGCGCACCTGGCCGGCGTCCACGTCCTGGCCTGGACCACCACGCCCTGGACGCTGCCGACCAACGCGGCCCTCGCCGTCGGCCCCCAGATCCAGTACGCCGTGGTGCCGGCCGGCCCCGAGGGCGCGACCGCGGACGGGGACCGCTTCCTCCTGGCCGTGGACCTGGTGGGCGCCCACGCCAGGGAGCTCGGCTACGCCGATGCCGACGCCGCCCGCGCCGCGGTCACCGAGACGATCCCCGGCGCCCGCCTCGGCGGCCTGGCCTACGCGCCGCTGTTCACGGACGTGTTCGACGCCCACCGCGGGGAGACCTTCACCGTCAACGGCCGTGACCTCGGCGTCGAGGGCGCCCACCGCATCCTCGTGGACGACTACGTCTCCACCGAGGACGGCACCGGCGTGGTCCACCAGGCGCCGGCCTACGGTGAGGACGATCAGCGCGTGTGCGAGGCCAACGGCATCCCCGTGCTGCTCTCCGTGGACTCCGGTGCCCGGTTCCTGCCGCTGTTCGCCCGCGAGGACGTCGGGCGCGGCGACCTGCGCGAGATCGCCGGCGTGCAGGTCTTCGAGGCCAACCGCACGATCATCCGCGCCCTGCGCGCCCTGGGCCGCGTGGCCCGCGAAGCCTCCTACGAGCACTCCTACCCGCACTGCTGGCGGTGCCGCACGCCCCTGATCTACCGCGCGGTGACGTCCTGGTACGTCAAGGTCACCCAGATCAAGGAGCGCATGCTCGAGCTGAACGAGGAGATCACCTGGATCCCCGGCAACGTGAAGCACGGGCAGTTCGGCACGTGGGTCGCCAACGCGCGCGACTGGTCCATCTCCCGCAACCGGTACTGGGGCTCGCCCATCCCGGTGTGGGAGTCCGACCACCCCGACTTCCCCCGCCAGGAGGTCTACGGCTCGCTCGCGGAGATCGAGGAGGCCTTCGGCCGCCTGCCGCGCAACGCCCAGGGCGAGGTGGACCTGCACCGCCCGTGGGTGGACGACCTCACCCGCCCCCACCCGGACCCCGAGGCCGCCGCGGCCGGTGCGGTCATGCGCCGGGTCGAGGACGTGCTGGACGTCTGGTTCGACTCCGGCTCCATGCCGTACGCCCAGGTGCACTACCCGTTCGAGCGCGCGGACTGGTTCCCCACGCACAACCCGGCGGACTTCATCGTGGAGTACATCGGCCAGACGCGCGGCTGGTTCTACACCATGCACATCCTGGCGACCGCCCTGTTCGACCGGCCGGCCTTCTCCCACGTGATCTCGCACGGCATCGTGCTCGGCTCGGACGGACAGAAGATGTCCAAGTCGCTGCGCAACTACCCAGACGTCACGGAGGTCCTGGACCGCGACGGCGCGGACGCCATGCGCTGGTTCCTCATGGCCAGCCCCATCCTGCGCGGCGGCAACCTGATCGTCACGGAGGAGGGCATCCGCGAGGGCGTCCGCCAGGTGCTGCTGCCGGCGTGGAACGCCTACCACTTCTTCACCCTGTACGCGAACACCGCGCACGACGGCGGCGCCCGCCCCGACGGGTACCGCGCGCAGGAGCGGCACACCGCCGAGGACCCCCTGGACCAGTACATCCTGGCCGCCACGGGCCGCATGCTGCGGGAGGTCAAGACCAGCCTGGACGCCTACGAGGTCTCGGACGCCACGGACGCGCTGCGCGGCTTCATGGACACCCTGACCAACTGGTACATCCGCCGGTCCCGTGAGCGGTTCTTCGACGAGGACACCGTCGCCTTCGACGTCCTCTACACCGTCCTGGAGGCCTTCGCCCGGGCCGCCGCACCGCTGATGCCGCTGATCGCCGAGGAGATCTGGCGCGGTCTCACGGGCGGCCGCTCGGTCCACCTGACCGACTACCCGGACGCCGACCTGTTCCCGCACGGGCCCGAGGCGGACTCCCTCGTGGCCCGGATGGACGCGGTGCGCCGCATCAGCTCGGCCGGCTCGGCCCTGCGCAAGGGGGCCGGGCGCCGGGTGCGCCTGCCGCTGCCCCGCCTGTCCGTCGTCGTCCCGGACGCGGCGGGCCTCGAGGGCACCTACGCCCGCATCGTGGCGGACGAGCTGAACCTCAAGGACGTCGAGCTCACCGAGCTCTCGGAGGAGGCGATCGCCCGCTACGGCATCGGCACGGAGCTGAAGCTGAACTTCCGCGAGCTCGGCAAGGCGTTCGGCAGGCAGGTGCCGCTCGTGAAGCAGGCGGTCGACGCCGGCGCGTACGAGGAGACGGCCGAGGGCCTGGCGGTCACGCTCGCCGACGGCGAGACCGTGACCCTGGCCCCCGCGCTCTACGAGCTGCGCACCGTCTCCACCGGTGCCCCCGAGGGGACCGCGGTGGGCGTGCTGCCCGGCACCGCCGGCTTCCTCGTGCTGGACACCGAGGTCTCCGCGGAGCTGGCCGCCGAGGGCACCGCCCGGGACGTGGTCCGCGCCGTGCAGGCGGCCCGCAAGGACGCCGGCCTGGACGTCTCCGACCGCGTGCGCACGCGGATCGAAGGCCCCACCGCCGTCGTGGCGGCGCTCGAGGCCCACCGCGGTCTCGTCGCGGAGGAGACCCTCACGGTGGACCTGGAGCTCGTGGACTCCGGCGCGGCCGACCCGCGCAAGGACCCGGCCGACGACGCCATGAAGACCGTGGCCGTCTCCGTCGCGAAGGCAGACGCGTGATGCGCGGGGACGTCCCGGGCACGGTCGAGGAGGTCTACCGGGACCTGCTCGCCCGCGCCCCGGAGAACAAGATGCAGCCGCGGCTCGAGCCGATGCGGCGCGTGCTCGCGCTGCTCGGCGACCCGCAGCACGCGGCCCCGGTGATCCACCTGACCGGCACCAACGGCAAGACGTCCACGGCGCGGATGGTCGAGGCCGTCCTGCGCGCGTACGGGCTGCGCACCGGGCGCTACACCTCGCCGCACCTGCAGCGCGTCACGGAGCGGATCAGCATCGACGGCGCCCCGGTGGCCGACGAGACCTTCGTGCGCGTGTGGGGGGAGATCCTCCCGATCGTGCAGACCGTGGACGCGGAGCTCGAAGCCGCGGGCGAGGTCCCGCTGACGTACTTCGAGGCGGTCACCACGCTGGGCTTCGCGGTGTTCGCGGACGAACCCGTCGAGGTCGTCGTCCTCGAGGTGGGCCTCGGGGGCGTGACGGACGCGACCAACGTCGCGGACGCCGTCGTCTCCGTGGTCACCCCCATCTCCCTGGACCACACGGACCTGCTGGGGGAGACCGAGGCCGAGATCGCCGAGGAGAAGGCCGGCATCATCAAGCCCGGCGGCGCCCTCGTCTCCGCCGCCCAGGAGCGCGACGCCGCCCAGGTGCTGCTCGAGGCGGCCCGAGCGGCCGACGTGCCGTTCCGCTTCGAGGGCGTCGAGTTCGGCGTGCTCGAGCGCTCCCTGGCCGTGGGCGGCCAGCAGGTGTCCGTGCGTGGCCTCGCGGCCGAGTACCGGGACCTGTTCCTGCCGCTGCTCGGGGAGCACCAGGCGCAGAACCTCGCGGTGGCCGTGGCGGCCCTGGAGATGTTCCTGGGCGGCGGCGAGCGACCGCTGGACGAGGAGCTGCTGCGCGAGGGGCTGTCCCAGGTCACCTCGCCCGGCCGGCTCGAGGTGCTGCGCACCGCCCCCACGCTCATCGTGGACGCCGCCCACAACCCGGACGGCGTGCGGGCCACGGCCCGCGCGGTGCAGGAGGCGTTCGGCTTCACCCGCCTCTCGCTGGTCGTCGGGATCCTCCAGGAGAAGGACGCGCCGGGCATGCTCGCGGCGCTCTACCGGGCGTTCGGCGACGACGTGGAGGACCTCGCGGTGACGCAGTCCTCCTCGGCCCGCGCCATCCCGGCCGGGGAGCTGGCCCGCATGGCCGTCGACGCCGGCTGGCCCGAGGATGACGTGTACGCCACCGAGTCCGTGCCGGACGCCCTGGAGTGGGCGGTCGGCCGCGCGGAGGCCCTGGAGACGAGTGCGGATGAACTGGCCTCTGGCACCGGCGGCGGCGTGCTCGTGCTCGGCTCGATCACCCTGGCCGCGGAGGTCCGCACCCTCGTGGGCGAGCCCCGCCACGCCGGCCCCGTCACCGTGGCCGCCCGCGGCCTCGACCCCGCCGACCTGCTCGACGCCGTCGGGCTGGCGGACGCCGACGAGGACGATCTGGATCCGGAGATCCTCGAGCTGCTCGAGGACCGCGACGACGCCGGCGCCCGCCGCCGGCCGGAGGAGGACCGATGACCCCCGACCAGCCGGAGACCGGAGGCGCCACGGAGCAGGGGCGCTTCGGCGACGAGTCCTGGCGCCCCGCGCGTGAGACGCGAGCCCAGCGGCAGTGGCGCCCCGGCACTCGTCGGCGCCGCCGCTCCGTGCGCGCCCTGTTCACCTCCACGATCCTCATGCTCGAGGCGGTGCTCATCTTCTTCCTCGGGCTCATGCTGTTCGGCATGCACCGGGACGAGCCGGGCGCCTGGTGGTTCGTGGCGGGCTACTCCGCGCTGGCCGTCGTCGCGGTGTTGACCTGCGCCCTGGTGCGCAGGCCCGTCGGCATCGCGATCGGCTGGGCGATCCAGGCCGTCCTGCTGGCCTCCGGCTTCTGGGAGTACTCGATGTTCGTGGTGGGGGCCCTCTTCGCGCTGACGTGGGCGTACGCCGTGATCAAGGGCGGGGCCATGGACGTCGAGAACGCCCAGCGCGACCGCCTCGAGGCCGCCTGGGAGGCCGAGCACGGACGCTGAGACCCGGGCCCCACTAGGGTGGGGCGGGAACCGGACCGCGCTCGCGGCCGTCCGACGACGCTAGGAGCACACCCCATGACGCACCAGACCGAAGAGACCCTCGTCCTCATCAAGCCGGACGGGGTGGCCCGCAACCTGGTCGGCGAGATCCTCGCGCGCATCGAGCGCAAGGGCTACGTGATCGCCGATCTGAAGATGCTCACGCCCACCCGTGCCATGCTGGAGCGCCACTACGAGGAGCACCAGGGCAAGCCGTTCTTCGAGCCGCTGGTCGCGTTCATGGCCTCCGGCCCCGTGGTGGCCGCGCGCGTCACGGGCGATTCGGTGATCGAGGGGTTCCGCTCGCTGGCCGGCAAGACCGACCCCACCGTGGCCGCCCCGGGCACCATCCGCGGCGACCTGGGCCGGGACTGGGGCGAGGCCGTCCAGAAGAACCTCGTCCACGGTTCGGACTCGACCCTTTCGGCCGAGCGCGAGCTCGCGATCTGGTTCGGCTGAGCCCGTTCCGGGCCCGCACGACGGCGGCCGGTCACCCTGGTGGGGTGACCGGCCGCCGTCGTCGTGCCCGGTGGGGGAGCGCGGGCTCAGTCGATCCCGATGACCCCGAGGCCCAGTTCCAGCAGGATCGAGGCGAACACCAGGACGTAGAGGAGCACGATCACGGGCCAGGCCAGCTCCCGGGCGAGGCGGACGAGACCGGCCGGGGCCGGCAGCGTGCCGGTCTGCAGGTTCCGGGACGTCACGAGCACGAGCTGGGCGATGACCATGGCCCACACGATCATGCAGTAGAGGCAGAGCGTGCCGATGCTGTAGACGGCCGAGTACCAGAGCCACACGCAGAACGCGAAGCCCGCCAGGATCCCCGCGTTCATCAGCAGCCAGTACCAGCGGGCGAAGCGGGCGCCGGCGAGCAGGGACATCCCCACGGTGATGAGCACGGAGAACGCGACCACGCCGATGTACGTGTTCGGGAAGCCGAAGGTGTGGGCCTGCCACGACTGCATCACCTGGCCGCAGGACACCCACGGGTTGAGGTCGCAGGACGTGCGGTGCGTCGGGTCCGCGGTGAGGAGGGCGCGCTCGACGATGATGATGATGGTGGCCGTCAGCGCCACGAGCGAGGTGATCAGGAGCAGCGCCGCCGTGCCCGCGGGCCGGGCGTACCAGGTGAGCCGGGCCTCCTCGGCGGGGATGTCGTCGGCGGGGGAGAGGCGGATGTCGTCCGTCAGCGGGGTCGCAGGCATGGACACGATTCTAGGCGCGTGCCCGGGGCGGATGTGAGAGAATCGGCCCTGGCCGTCCCGTGGCCACACCGCGGGGCAGCCCGCTGCGCGCCCGACGTCGGGCCGCCGCCGAGGCGCCCCCGCGTCGAGCATCGTGCGGGAGGTGGACGCCGGGCTTCGCCCGTGCGCGTCCGTGCGCCGGCCGGCGGACGGCACGTGACGCCCAGGCCCCGATCTCGAGGGCGCAGCGGTTCCGCGCCGGGCCCTGACGGTCGACGCGGTCCACCCGATGACTTCTCGGAGTCCGCCTCCCGGCGCACCCGTGGCGCACGGCGCCCGGGGCAACGCGGCCGGCGGCGGACGCGGACACGCCGGGCGGCGGCGAGTGTGGCGTCGTCGGTCGGCGGGAGGTGCTGCCATGGCGGCCAACAACGAGGACACGACCCGCGCAGACGAACGCGTGGAGGAGACGGCCGAGCAGGCCGTGACGCAGACCGCGGCGGACACCGCCGCCGGGGCGGTTCAGCCGGAGCGGACCCCCGCGTCCGACGACGCCGCGGACGCGCCCGAGGAGCCGAGCGCGCCGACGCTGCAGGTCGACCCGACCGACCCGTTCGCCGTGCCGGCGAACCTGATCGAGGTCCTGCGCACCGAGACCACGTCCCGGCAGCGCTCCGAGGACGAGGACGCCGGAGAGTCCGAGGACCGGGCCGAGGGCGCCGTGGTCTCCCGCCGGCGCCGCCGACGCCGCCGCGGCGAGGTGGACATGGAGCTCGACGGCGGCGAGGCCGGCGATCCCGAGCACACCGTCACCCGCGTGCGCGCGCCGCGCCAGGCCGTCGGCACCGCCCCGGACACCGTCCAGAGCGTCAAGGGCTCCACCCGGCTCGAGGCGAAGCGCCAGCGCCGCCGCGACTCCCGCTCGGGCGGGCGTCGCCGCACCGTGATCACCGAGGCCGAGTTCCTGGCCCGCCGCGAGGCCGTGGACCGCAAGATGCTGGTGCGCCAGCGCGACCAGCGCATCCAGATCGCCGTGCTCGAGGACGGCGTGCTGGCCGAGCACTTCGTCTCGCACACCACGCAGGACTCGATGATCGGCAACGTGTACCTGGGCAAGGTCCAGAACGTGCTGCCGTCCATGGAGGCCGCGTTCGTGGACATCGGCCGCGGACGCAACGCCGTGCTCTACGCGGGCGAGGTCAACTGGGACGCCGCCCAGCTGGACGGCAAGCCGAGGAAGATCGAGAACGCGCTCAAGTCCGGCGACACCGTGCTCGTCCAGGTCACCAAGGACCCGGTGGGCCACAAGGGCGCCCGTCTGACCAGCCAGGTCTCCCTGCCCGGCCGCTACCTCGTGTACGTGCCGGGAGGCTCGATGACCGGCATCTCCCGCAAGCTGCCGGACGTGGAGCGCTCGCGTCTGAAGAAGATCCTCAAGGACCACCTGCCGCAGGACGCCGGCGTGATCGTGCGCACCGCGGCCGAGGGCACCTCCGAGCAGGAGCTGCAGAACGACATCAACCGTCTGCGCGCCCAGTGGGAGGGCATCCAGGAGAAGGCGTCCGGCACCAAGGTGCTCGCCCCCGAGCTGCTCTACGCCGAGCCGGACCTGACCATCAAGACGGTCCGCGACGTCTTCAACGAGGACTTCTCCGCCATGCTCGTGCAGGGCGAGGCCACGTGGGACAACATCGAGGCCTACGTGACCTACGTGGCCCCGCACCTGCTGGACCGGTTGCACCACTGGGTGCCGGAGGACCACGACGGCGAGGACCTGTACGCCACCCACCGCGTGGACGAGCAGCTCCACAAGGCGCTCGAGCGCAAGGTGTACCTGCCCTCCGGCGGCTCGCTCGTGATCGACCGCACCGAGGCCATGACCGTGGTGGACGTGAACACCGGCAAGTTCACGGGCTCCGGCGGCAACCTCGAGGAGACCGTCACCAAGAACAACCTCGAGGCCGCCGAGGAGATCGTCCGGCAGCTGCGCCTGCGGGACATCGGCGGCATCATCGTCATCGACTTCATCGACATGGTGCTCGAGGCCAACCGCGACCTCGTGCTGCGCCGTCTCGTGGAGTGCCTGGGCCGGGACCGCACGAAGCACCAGGTCGCCGAGGTGACCTCGCTCGGCCTGGTCCAGATGACGCGCAAGCGCATGGGCACCGGGCTCGTGGAGGTGTTCTCGGAGACCTGCGAGCACTGCGCCGGCCGCGGCATCCTCATCCAGGACACGCCGGTCGAGCGGGGCCGCTCCGGCGGTGAGCAGCGCGGCGAGGCGGAGGGCCGCCGTCGTCGCCGGCGTCGGGGCGACGGCGAGGGCGAGCACGCCCACGCCGCCGCGGCCACGACGACGGGCGCCGAGCACGCCGACTCGGAGGACGAGCGGCAGCGCCGTGAGCGGGCCGAGGCCGCCCGGGTCGCCCTGCACTCGATCGCGAAGGCCTCCGGCAAGGTGGCCGAGGACGAGGCCCCCGCCCAGGAGTCCGCCCCCGCCGAGCAGGCGGCGGACGCCGCCGAGGACTCCGCGGCCGAGGCCGTCGAGGCCGCGTCGGCCGGGCCCGCGGAGGCCGGGCAGCCGGCCGGGACGGACGAGGAGGAGACGCCGCGTCGCCGGCGTCGTCGGGGCCGCCGCCGCAGCCGGGGCCGCGCTGAGGAGTCGGGGGACACCGGCGCCGAGGATGCCGGCTCCGAGGATGCCGCGCGGTCGCACGACGACGGCCCCGCCGAGTCCGCCGGTCAGACCCGTCAGACCGAGGAGGAGGCGGCCGAGCCGGCCGCCGCCGCGGCCCCCGAGCACCAGGACCCGGTCGTGCAGGCCGAGGAGGCCGTGGCCGCCGTCGCGGAGGCGGAGGCCGACGCCGAGGCCGAGTCCCCGGAAGACGCGGCTGAGCAGGACGACCGTCCCCGCCGGTCCCGGCGTCGCCGGGGTGGCCGCGGGCGGTCTCGCCGAGGCGGCGAGGCGGCCTCGACCGAGGCCGACGCCGACGCCGAGGACCACGGTGCGGAGCGCGCGACGCCGTCGCGGCACGAGGCCGCGGACGCCGACTCCTCGGTGGCCGTGTCCTCCGAGGTCGCATCGGAGCCTGTGCCTGCCGAGGATGCCCCGGCGCCCGTGCCCGCCGAGGATGCCCCGGCGCCCCGGCGCCGCCGGTCCCGCCGGGCCTCGAGCGACGGCGTCGTCCGTCCGGCCGCCGGTGCGGACGCGTCCGCCGAGCGGACGGCCGACCGCACGGACGCGGCTCCGGTGGAGGCCACCGAGCCCTCGCCCGAGGAGTCCACGGACGCCACCGAGGTCCACGAGCAGCCCGCCGCCCCGGCCGCCGTCGAGGAGGCCGTGATGGTGGAGCCTGCGGCGACCGAGCCGACGGCGGAGCCCACGGCGGACGCGGACCAGGCGTCCGCCGCGGACGCCCCGACCGAGGCCCAGGCGGCTCCGACCGCCCCGGTGCCTGGATCGCCGCGCCGGCGCTCGCGTCGCGCCGTGTCGTCCGACGGCGTCCACGTCCAGGTCCAGGCCGCGCCCGGCGGCGCCCAGGGCGGCCGCTTCACCGCGGCCGTGGCCGAGGCGTCCACCCCCGCCGAGCCGCAGGGTGCCGCCCCGGTGATGCTCGGCGTCGGAGTGAAGGCCGCCGACCTGGCCCGTCGCGGCCGCTGACCGTCGTCGGTGCCGCCGCCCCGGGCCTGCCCCGGGCGGCGGCGACGCGCCGACACGCCTCTGTTTGGTCCGGATGCCCGGCAGCGAGTATGCTGGACCATCGGTGTTCACCGCCCGCACGCTCCCGCATGTCCCGGTGAGGGACCGCCGGACCCGGACGCAGCCGCGGTCGAGGTGCGGGCGAGCAGAACCCGATCTGATCCGTTGAAACGTCGAGAGAAGTGAGTCCCAAGTGGTGTACGCGATTGTCCGCGCTGGCGGCCGCCAGGAGAAGGTTTCCGTCGGAGACCTCGTTACCCTTGACCGCGTTCCCGCTGAGACCGGTGGCTCCGTCGAGCTGCCCGCTCTGATGCTGGTGGACGGGGACGAGGTCAAGGCTGGCGCCGATGCCGCCGGTGTGAAGGTGACCGCCGAGGTCGTCTCCCACTCCCGTGGCAAGAAGGTCGTCATCATGAAGTACAAGAACAAGACCGGCTACAAGAAGCGCCAGGGCCACCGCTCTGAGCTGTCCACGGTCAAGATCACCGGGATCGCCTGAGCCGTCACCGGCACCGGCGAAACCGAGCATCCGAGAGGTTAGGCAACAGCAATGGCACATAAGAAGGCCGGCAGTTCCTCGAAGAACGGCCGCGATTCGAACCCGCAGTACCTCGGCGTCAAGCGCTACGGCGGCGAGGACGTCAACGCCGGCGAGATCATCGTCCGCCAGCGTGGCACCAAGTTCCACCCGGGCCGCAACGTCGGCCGCGGCAAGGACGACACCCTCTTCGCGCTGTCCGCGGGCTCCGTGGCCTTCGGCCAGCGCCGCGGCCGCAAGGTCGTGGACATCGTCCCCGCCGCGGAGTGATCTGACACTCGTGCGGTCTGCGTGCGGACCCTCGCCCGGCGAGGACACCCGCACCCCCTGACGCCCCGGCGGGGGCGGGCCCGGCATCCACCGGACCCGCCCCCGCCGTCGGCGTCTCCGGCCCCTGGGCCGTCTGAGTCCGATCCCTCCAGCCCCTAGGAGCACTCCCATGGCAGCCTTCGTGGACCGCGTGGTCCTCCACCTCACCGCCGGCAACGGCGGGCACGGGTGCGTCTCCGTGCATCGCGAGAAGTTCAAGCCCCTGGGTGGCCCCGACGGCGGCGACGGGGGCGACGGCGGCGACATCACCCTCGTGGTGGACTCGCAGACCACCACGCTGCTGGACTACCACCACGCCCCGCACCGGTCCGCTGAGAACGGCCAGCCGGGCATGGGCGACCACCGCGAGGGCAAGAACGGCCAGTCGCTCGTGCTGCCCGTGCCGGACGGCACGGTGGTCAAGGATGAGCAGGGCAACATCGTGGCCGATCTCGTGGGGGAGGGCGCGACCTACGTCGCCGCCGCCGGCGGTCAGGGCGGCCTCGGCAACGCGGCTCTGGCCTCCGTGAAGCGCAAGGCGCCCGGCTTCGCGCTGCTCGGCCTGCCGGGGGAGAGCCGGGACCTGACGCTCGAGATCAAGACCGTGGCGGACGTCGCGCTCGTGGGCTTCCCCTCGGCCGGCAAGTCCTCCCTCATCGCTGCCCTGTCTGCGGCCCGTCCCAAGATCGCGGACTACCCGTTCACCACGCTCGTGCCCAACCTCGGGGTCGTGCAGGCCGGCGACGTGCGCTTCACCGTGGCCGACGTCCCGGGCCTGATCCCCGGTGCCTCGGAGGGCCGCGGCCTCGGCCTGGAGTTCCTGCGCCACGTCGAGCGCTGCGCCGCGCTCGTGCACGTCCTCGACTGCGGCAGCCTCGAGTCCGACCGCGACCCGATCGCCGACTTCGAGGCCATCGAGGCCGAGCTCGAGGCCTACGCGGTGGAGCCCGTCTTCTCCCAGGGCGGGGAGGGCGTCGTACCGCTGAACGAGCGGCCCCGCCTCATCGCCCTGAACAAGACCGACCTGCCCGACGGCGCCGCGATGGCGGACATGGTCCGCGACGAGCTCGAGGGCCGTGGCCTACGGGTCTTCGACATCTCCGCGCTGGCCCGCGAGGGCCTGGACGCCCTCAAGTACGCCATGGCCGAGCTCGTGGCGGAGGCCCGTTCCCGGGTGGTCGAGCCCGCGCCGGCCGCGCCCGTCGAGGTGCCGCGCCGGCATCGCCGCCGTGGCGAGCGGGCCGAATTCACGATCCGCCGCGAGGAGCGCAACCTCGAGCCGCTGTTCCGCGTGCGCGGCGAGAAGCCCGAGCGGTGGGTCGCCCAGACGGACTTCCAGAACGACGAGGCGATCGGCTACCTTGCGGACCGGCTCCAGCGGGCCGGCGTCGAGGACGGCCTGTTCAAGGCCGGTGCGAGGCCGGGCGACGCCGTCGTGATCGGCGACGACGTCACGGGCGTCGTCTTCGACTGGGAGCCCACGCTGTCCGCGGGAGCCGAGCTGCTCGCCGGGCCCCGGGGCACCGACCTGCGGCTCGACGAGCGCACCCGCGCGACCCGCGCGGAGAAGCGCGCCGAGCAGGATGCCCGCCGGGCCGCCCGTGCGGCGACCCGGGCCGAGATGGAGGCCGAGCGACGCTCCGGCCTGTGGACCGACACCGACGATCGAGAGGGATGATCCATGTCCGTGCGGCGCACCGTCGTCACCCGCTATCCGACCCCCGCCACGCGCGGCTCTGAGGACCCGCAGGCCAACCCCGTGACCTCGCGGGAGACGATGCAGGCCGCACGCCGAGTGGTCGTGAAGATCGGCTCGTCCTCGTTGACCACCCCGGACGGCCTGGACGTGGCGGCCATCGACCGGCTCGTGGACGTCCTCGCCGCCGAGCGGCAGAAGGGCACCCAGGTGGTGCTCGTGTCCTCCGGCGCCGTCGCGGCCGGCTTCCCCCACCTCGGGCTGGGCCGACGCCCCAAGGACACCGCCACCCAGCAGGCCTCGGCGGCGGTCGGCCAGAGCAAGCTCATGGCGCACTACACCACGAGCTTCGGCCGGCACGACACCGAGGTGGCCCAGGTGCTCCTGACCGCCGAGGAGCTCATGCGGCGCACCCAGTACACGAACGCGCACCGCGCCCTGTCGCGGCTGCTCACGCTCGACGTGATGCCGATCGTGAATGAGAACGACGCCGTGGCCACGCGCGAGATCCGCTTCGGCGACAACGACCGCCTCGCGGCCCTCACCGCCAACCTCTGCAAGGCGGACCTGCTGGTCCTGCTCTCGGACGTGGACGCCCTCTACACGGGCCACCCCTCCCACCCGGACGCGCGGCGCATCCCGGAGGTCACCTCGGACGACGATCTGGCCGGCGTCGACGTGCGTGTGCCCGGTTCCGCGGGTGTGGGCACGGGTGGCATGGTGACCAAGGTGGACGCGGCCGGCATCGCGGCCACCACCGGCATCCCGACCCTGCTGACCTCGGCCGCCAATGCGGGCGCCGCCTTCGCGGGGGAGGACGTGGGCACGTGGTTCTCCGCCACCGGCCGCCGCCGGTCCGCCCGCGCGGCGTGGCTCGGCCTCACGGCGGAGGTCCGGGGTCGGCTCATCATCGACGACGGCGCGGTGGCCGGGGCGATCGACCGCGGCCGCTCCCTGCTGGCCGCGGGCATCACCGGCTGCACGGGCGCCTTCACGCCGGGCGACGTCGTCGAGATCGTGGATGCGCATGGCCGGGTGCGGGCGCGCGGCCTCGTGCAGTACTCCTCGTCGCAGCTGCCCGCCATGCTCGGGCGGACGACCGCCGACCTCCGCGAGGACCTCGGCGCGGGCTACGACGGCGTCGTCGTGCACGCCGACGACTGGGTGCGCCTGGCTCCGCCGCAGCGCTGACCGGCACGGGCTCCGGCCGAGTCGACGGACCGGGCCTCGTGCCTCGTCCGGGGCGCTCGATAGGCTGGCGGCATGCAGACCACCGAGAGCACCGCACCCCAGGATCAGTCCGGCCGCCAGGACGCCGAGGCGCCGACGCCCGAGGTCGAGGAGGCCGTCCGCCAGCGGGCCGAGTGGGCGCGTCAGGCCGTGCCCGAGCTGGCCGTCGCCGGCCGCGCCCGCAAGGACGCCGTCCTGCGCCACATGGCCGAGGCGCTGCGCGCCAACACGGCCGCGATCATCACGGCCAACCGCGAGGACCGCAGCCGCGGCCGCGAGACCGGCACCTCGGCGGCCCTGCTGGACCGCCTCAAGCTGGACGAGGCGCGCGTCGAGGCGCTGGCCCTCGCCCTGGAGACCCTGGCCGGCCTGCCGGACCCCGTGGGCACCGTGGTCCGCGGCGGCCCGCTGCCCAACGGCGTGCGGATGAGCCAGGTGCGGGTGCCCCTGGGCGTCGTGGGCGCCGTGTACGAGGCCCGTCCGAACGTCACGGTGGACATCGCCGGCATCGCCCTGAAGTCGGGCAACGGCGTGATCCTGCGCGGCGGCTCGGCCGCGGAGTCCACCAACGCGGTCCTGATCCAGGTGCTGCGCGAGGCGCTCGTGGACCAGGGCTTCGACGCCAACATCATCCAGGGCATCGACGATCTCGGACGTCCCGGCGTCGCCGCCCTGATGGCCGCCCGTGGCGCGGTGGACGTCCTCGTCCCGCGCGGCGGCCGTGAGCTGATCCAGCGCGTGGTCCGCGAGGCCCGGGTGCCCGTGATCGAGACGGGTGAGGGCAACGTGCATCTGTACGTGGACGCCTCCGCACCCAAGCAGATGGCGGTGGACATCGTGCTCAACTCGAAGACCCACCGCACCTCCGTGTGCAATGCGGCCGAGACCCTGCTGCTCCACCGGGACGCGGAGGAGGTGGGCCGAGAAGTGCTGCGCGCCCTCACCCGTGCCGGCGTGCTGCTGCACGTGGACGAGGCCGCGCGGGCCTGGCTGCCCACGCTCGCCGACCGCGGCGACCACGCCCGGGACGCCGTGGACGCCACCGAGGAGGACTGGGGCACCGAGTACCTGGACATGGAGATGGCCGTGCGCGTCGTGGACTCCCTCGACCAGGCGATCGAGCACATCGGCCGGTGGTCCACGGGCCACACCGAGGCCATCGTCACGAACGACCTGGCCGCGGCCGAGCGGTTCATCACCGAGGTGGACGCCGCGGCCGTCATCGTGAACGCGTCCACGCGCTTCACCGACGGCGGCGAGCTCGGCCTCGGCGCCGAAGTGGGCATCTCCACCCAGAAGATGCACGCCCGCGGGCCCATGGGCCTGGAGGAGCTCACGACCACCAAGTGGATCCTGCGCGGCGACGGGCAGATCCGCCGCTGAGCCGGGCTACGATGGACACCAGGACCCCTTCGGCCCGGCCCCGGCCCGGCCGTCTGACCCGCTGCACCGAGGAGCATCCATGCTGAACACCTCCCTGATCCTGGCCGCCGCCGAGGAGGGCCACCACGTCGTCAACGAGCTGCCGATGGACCCCATCTGGTACGGCCTGCTCGTCTTCGCGCTGCTGATGGCCGCCCTGGCCGCCACCATGTCCATGCGCTCCCGCGCGCTGCGCCTGCCCGAGCCCACCACCGCGGTCCAGCACCACGGCACCGGCCGCGGCTCGCACACCTCCGGTCACTGACGTCTCACCGGCCCGTCGCGTCGCCGCCTCCGCCGGGGGCGACGCGGCGGGCCGTCCGTTCGTCTCCTGAGCGCATGACCGTCGCCTCCCGCACCCCCGTCCCCGCGCCCACCGCCGGGGGCGCGCACCGTCGTCGCCTCGGCATCATGGGCGGCACCTTCGACCCGATCCACCACGGGCACCTCGTGGCCGCCTCCGAGGTGGCCGCCGAGTTCGAGCTGGACGAGGTCGTCTTCGTCCCCACGGGCCAGCCGTGGCAGAAGTCGGACCGGCAGGTCTCCCCGGCCGAGGACCGCTACCTCATGACCGTGGTGGCCACCGCCTCCAACCCCCGGTTCACCGTCTCCCGCGTGGACATCGACCGCCCCGGCGTGACCTACACCGTGGACACGCTGCGGGACTTGCGCCGCCTGCACCCGGACGCCGAGCTGTTCTTCATCACCGGCGCGGACGCCATGGGCCAGATCCTCACGTGGAAGGACGTGGACGAACTCTGGGACCTGGCGCACTTCGTCGGTGTCACCCGTCCCGGCCACGACCTCTCGGACATGGGCCTGGGCGCCGACGTCTCCCTGATGGAGATCCCCGCCATGGCGATCTCCTCCACGGACTGCCGGGAGCGCGTCCGCCGGGGCCGGCCCGTCTGGTATCTCGTCCCGGACGGCGTCGTCCAATACATCGCCAAGCACCACCTCTACGTCTCGGAAGAGGAGACCTCGTGACCGTTCCCCAGACCACCCTGGACGCCCTCACCACCGCCGCGGCCGCCGCCGCGGACAAGCTCGGCACGCACATCGTCGCGTTCGACGTCGCCGAGCGGCTCGGCCTGACCGACGCCTTCCTGATCGCCTCCGGCGCCTCGGAGCGTCAGGTCAACGCGATCGTCGACGGCGTCGAGGAGGCGCTGTTGAAGGACGAGCAGCTCAAGCCGTTGCGTCGCGAGGGCCGGTCCGACGGCCACTGGGTGCTGCTCGACTACGGACACTTCGTGGTGCACGTCCAGCATCGCGAGGACCGCGAGTTCTACGCGCTGGACCGCCTGTGGAAGGACACCCCGGCGATCGACCTCGGCCTGCCGGAGGAGAGCACCCGACCGGACGCGGCCACCCAGGACGACGGCGCCTCCGCCTCGCACGCCTCCTGAGCGGGCCGGGAGATGCGCCTGATCCTGCTGCGTCACGGCGAGACCGACTGGAACGTCCTGGACCGCTACCAGGGGCACACGGACATCGAGCTGAACGCCGAGGGGGAGCGCCAGGCCCGCCGCGCCGCCGGCGGGCCCGTGGGTGACCTGGTCGAGGACGCGGAGGAGCTCGTGGCCGTGTGCTCCCCGCTGGCCCGGGCGCGCCGCACGGCCGAGATCGTCCTCGAGGCCCGGGTGGGCGCGGCGTCCGTGGCCGTCGACCCGGAGCTGATGGAGCTGGCCGGGGGAGAGTGGGAGGGCCTGGAGCTCAGTGCCATCGCGGAACGCTGGCCGGACGAGCACCGCCTTTGGCGGGCCGAGCCGGCGCTCGACGCCGGTCCCGTCGGCGGGGAGACCCTGCGCGGGGGCGGCGAGCGGGCCCTGCGTGCGCTGCGCGGACACGTGCCCCCGCACTGGGCGGACACCCCCCGCGACGGTGGCGCCCACACCCTGCTCGCCGTGGCCCACGGTGCGCTGATCCGCGCGGCCACGGGGTTGCTCCTGCGTCACGAGGGCGAGGCCTTCGCGGCGATGGCGCGGATCGGCAACGCCCGCGCCGCCGTGTTGCAGGGCGCGTTCACTGCCGACACCGGGGCCGAGGGCTGGGGCGACTGGACCCTCGAGGGCTACGGCATCTGAGCGCGCCTCGGCCCGGACGCCGATTTGGCGCCCGCGCGGGGACCGTGTACGCTGGTCGAGTTGCCAGCGAGGCGAACGGCCCGGAAACGGAGCGTGAACATCGCGGGTGACGCACACATCTGGGGGTATGGCGCAGTTGGTAGCGCGTCTGCATGGCATGCAGAAGGTCAGGGGTTCGAATCCCCTTACCTCCACCAGTCAGGAGGCCCGGTCCGTACGGACCGGGCCTTCGTCGTCGTCGGGCTCCCGTGCGGGCCCGGGCGGCGACCGCCGCCCTGCGACATCACCGCGCTGCGGCACTGCGGTGATGTCGCTCCGCCGCGGTCGGTGCGGGGGACACGCCGGGGTACGCGGCGCGCTCGACCGCCGTGAGTGCGGGTTCCACCGCACGGCCCTCCCGCGCCGAGGCGACGGCGGCCTCGAGCACCGCCATCACGGCGACGGCCTGGTCGGGGGTGGCGGCGTCACCGTTCGGGCGGCCCAGGATCGCGTCGCGCACACCCGTGTAGGACCGCTGCTGGGCTCCGGTGGGCGCGGGGACGCGCTCGGTGTTCCCCTCCCCGTCGTGCAGGAGGATCGGGTCCGGGTCGACGCCCCAGCCCTCGGCGCCGGGGAGCAGACCCGCGCGCAGCTGCGCCTCCTGCTGATCCGGCAGTTCCTTCACCGCGGTGCCACGCGTGCCGTGGACCGCGAAGCGCGGGCTGCCGCCGGCCACGAGCATCGACGCCTGCAGGACCACGCGCCGGCCCGGATACTGCAGCACGCAGTGCGCCCAGTCCTCGACCGGGGCACCCGGACGCAGGGCCGCGAGGTCGGCGTCCACGCGTTCGGGGACGCCGAAGAGCAGGAGCGCCTGGTCGACCAGGTGCGGTCCGAGGTCGAACCAGATGCCGCCCCCGGGCACCGAGGCTTCCCGCCAGCGGCTCCGGACGGTCGGGCGGAAGCGGTCGATCCGGGACTCGAGGTGGACGACGTCTCCGAGCCGGCCGGAGCGGACGAGCTCGGCGATGCCCAGGAAGTCGCTGTCGAAGCGGCGGTTCTGGAACACCCGCAGCACCCGCCCCGTCTCGGCCGCGAGGTCGCGCAGCTCCCGCGCCTCGGCGAGACTCAGCGTGAACGGCTTGTCCACCACCACGTGCCTGCCCGCCCTGAGGGCGGCGCGCGCGAGCGGCGTGTGCTGGTCGTTCGGGGCGGCGATCACCACGAGGTCCACGTCGTGCCACGCCAGGAGCGCGTCCACGTCGGGCACCACGACGACGTCCGGCAGATCCGCGTGCACCGCGTCCGGGCGGCTCGAGACGACATGGGTGAGAGCGAGTCCCTCCGTGGCGTGGAGCAGGGGGACGTGGAACGTCTTCCCGGCGAACCCATAGCCGATCAGGGCGGTGCGGATCGGTGCGTCAGTGCGGGACATGCAGGACCTCCTGGTCTGGCGGCGGGCATGGGGGCGTCCCCTGCACGCTAGGCCGTGGGGCCGCGGCGGTCCATCGACGCCGCCGGGCCGGTTTGCACGGCCGCCGCAGGCTGGGTATCCTATCCAGGTGCTCCGGCCGGCCCGCCGGGAACGGAGTCACCACCCACCTGGGGGTATGGCGCAGTTGGTAGCGCGTCTGCATGGCATGCAGAAGGTCAGGGGTTCGAATCCCCTTACCTCCACCAGTCAGAAGGCCCGGTCCGTGCGGACCGGGCCTTCGTCGTCGTGACGGCCAGCTCGCCGTCGAGAACCACCGGTCACGGCCGGGTTGCGGTCCAGTGTCGATCACGCATCGACGTCGCATAGCTCTTTCATGGCAGGCTCTCGGCGGACAGACTCGAGGCGTCCCCACCCGTGGAGCCCGGAACACCGGTGCTGCAGAGGCGGGGGCCGCCGGCCCTGTCCGGCCGACTCAGTGAGGAGCTGCCATGTCCGTCATCCGTACCCGTCGTCCCTCCCTCCGTCACCTGCCCGTCGCCGTCGCCGCCGCCGGCCTCGTCACCACCGTCGCCCTCGCCGGCCCCGCCGCCGCCTGGGACGACGCCCACGGCCCCCAGGCCGGCTACTTCCAGGCCGTCGACCACGAGAACGTCACCACCGCCCTCTTCCAGACCTACGACGGCTACGACCCGGAGGACCTCACGCTCACGCTCACCCCGGTGGCCGAGGACGGCACCCGCCTGGAGGGCGGCCAGGAGGTCGAGTTCACCGCCCTGGACGTCATCGACGGCGGTGCGGTGGACGTCCTGGAGACCCGCCGCGCGCTCGGCGCGGCCGGTGAAGGCCTCGTGCGGTACGACGTCGTGGCCGACGGGCAGATGTTGAACATGGGCATCACGCTCCAGGCGGACGCCGACCTCGCCGACGATCAGGGGGCGGCCGTGCACTCCGTCGACGGCCCGCAGACGGGCCACCTCGGGGACCGGCCCCTGGTCTGGGACTCGGCCATGCAGCTGGCACCCGGGGTGGAGGGCGCCGAGATCCTCCACATGGTCGCCGCGCCGACGATGGAGAACACCTACGCGGAGGTGGTGACCGAGCCGGCCCACGGTGAGGTCTTCGCGTTCCGTGACTCGGAGCACTCCGAGCTCCGTGCCTGGTACATCCCCGAGGAGGGCTTCGTCGGCACGGACACCTTCACCGTCGACTTCTACAGCGAGCACGTCGCCCACGTCCAGACCGTCACGGTGCATGTCGGCGAGGAGATCCCCGCCGCGTACGACGGCTTCGTCGAAGCCGAGGACGGCGTCCTCAACGGGAAGCCGCTCGACCTGACCGACCCGGACACCGCCGCGGCGCTCGCCGCGTTCCGGGGCGACGAGGCCGCCCCGGCTCCGGGGGACGAGGAGGAACAGCCCGCTCCGGTCGAGGACGACGCCGACGAGCAGCACACGACCCCGGACACCGTCGAGACGGGGCAGTCCACCGGCTGGTGGCTGGCCGGCCTCGGCGCCGCCGCCGCGGGAGTGCAGGTCGCGGCCCGCCGTCGTCTGGGCCTGACCGACTGACAGCCCGCCGCGCACAGATCCTTCGACGCGCCGCCCCTCTTACGCTCAGGGGCGGCGCGTCCGTGCCGGCATGACACGCGGCCGGCAGCCCGCGCGTCAGTCGCCGAGGCCCGCCAGCAGCAGGTCCAGTCCCTCCTCGAAGGGTGCGTCCGCATAGGGGTTCCGCGCCCCCGTCGCGCGCGTGCCCCCGCCCGCCCGGAAGGCCTCGGCGGCCGCGCCAAGCGCGGGCAGGCGCTCCTGCGCCCCCGCCACCTCGAAGATGTCGGCCGGAGCGTCGACGTCGTACGCAGACCCGTAGATGAACGACTCGAGCGCGATCACCCGGGCCAGCACCTGCTCCGGCGCCAGACCGGTCCGGGCCAGCACCGCGCACACCGTCTCGTAGACCCGCTGCGTCGACGGGGCTCCCTCGATCGGCAGGGTCGCGATGAGCGGGATCAGCGGCGGATGGGCCGCGAAGACGTCGCGGTAGGAGCGCGCCCACGCCCGCAGGGCGGCGACGACGGGCACCTCGCCCCGGATCGCGGCCTCCAGCTCGACGAGCGAGACCTCGCCCATCACGGCGTCCTGCAGCAGGACGAGCAGCTCATGCTTGCCGCTGATGTGGTTGTAGAGCGCGCTCGGCGCCACGCCCAGGCGACGGCCGACCGCCGCCATGGTGAGCCCTTCGTATCCCTCGGTGCGGGCGACCGCGAGCGCCGCGTCCGCGATCGCTTCGCGGCTCAGAGCGGGGGAGAGAGGTCGTCCGCGGTGGCGGCGCGCCCGGGGCGGTTCAGTGGTCTCGTCCATCCGGCCATTCTGACCCGTCGGACGGGCAGGAGGTGTCAGGCCGGCTACGGACCAGCCTTCCCTTCCCGGCGCGCGGCCCGTACAGTGAGCGCCGACACTCTAAATGAACGGCATTCACCCGGGCCCCGCCCGATGCCCCGTCCCCGCCAGAGGAGCACCCCATGACCACCGCCCCCGCCACCGCCGGCCGCGAGCGCCGGACGAGCGACGTCGTCGTGATCGGCGCCGGCCCGGCCGGCCTCATGGCCGCCCGCACCGCGAAGGCCCAGGGCCTGTCCGTCACCGTCCTGGAGGCTCGCCGGCGCGTCGGCGGCCGCACCTGGAACGGCCTGGTCGAGGGCGCCGACGGCAAGGACCACTTCATCGAGATCGGCGGCCAGTGGATCTCCCCGGACCAGACCCGCCTCATCTCCCTGGTGGAGGAGCTCGGCCTGCCGACGTTCTCCCGCTTCCGCGACGGTCGCAACGTCTACGTGGACCCGCGCGGAGAACGCCACGTCTACGACGGCCTCGACTTCCCGGTGGCCGAGAAGACGGACCGGGAGATGGATCGCCTGATCGCCAAGATCGACGAACTGACCGCCGAGATCGACGCCGCCGCCCCGTGGGAGCACCCGCGGGCCGCCGAGCTGGACAAGATCTCCTTCCGGCACTGGCTGGAGCAGCAGTCCGACGACCCGGAGGCCATCGACAACGTCTCCATCTACATCGCCTCCGGCATGCTGACCAAGCCCTCCCACACCTTCTCCCTGCTCCAGGCGCTGCTCATGTCCGCCTCGGCGGGGTCGTTCCGCAACCTGGTGGACGAGGACTTCATCCTGGACAAGCGCGTCGAGGGCGGCATGCAGTCCGTGTCCCTGGCCATGGCCGCCGAGCTGGGCGACGACGTCGTCCTCGGCCAGCCGGTGCGCACCCTGCGCTGGGCCGAGCCGGACCCGTCCACCGCGGACGAGAAGAACGGTGTGGCCGCAGACGTGCGCAACGGCGTGGCGCACGACGGCGCCGCCGGCGACGTCGTGGCGCTCACTGACGACTACGAGGTGCACGCCCGCTACGCGGTCCTGGCCGTCCCGCCGAACCTCTACAGCCGCATCTCCTTCGAGCCGCCGATGCCGCGCGAGCAGCAGATCGCGCACCAGCACATCTCCATGGGCCTGGTCATCAAGGTGCACGCCGTGTACGAGACCCCGTTCTGGCGCGAGGAGGGCCTGTCCGGCACGTGCTTCGGTGGGGGCCGTCTCGTCCAGGAGATCTATGACAACACCAACCGCGGCGAGAACCTGGCCGGTGGCGCCCCGGGCAAGGAGGACCCGCACGGCACCCTCGTCGGCTTCGTGTCCGACGTGTACGCGGAGCAGATGTGGGCCCTGCCGGAGGAGGAGCGCAAGGCCGCGATCCTCGGCGCCATGGCCGAGTACCTCGGCCCCCGGACCCTCGAGCCGATCGCGTTCTTCCTCTCGGACATGGCCGCCGAGGAGTGGACCCGAGGCGCCTACGCCACCAGCTACGACCTCGGCGGGCTCTCCCGCTGGGGCCACCTCCAGAACCGCCCGACCGGTCCCATCCACTACGCGTGCTCGGACATCGCAGCCGAGGGCTACCAGCACGTGGACGGCGCGATCCGCATGGGCGAGGCCGCCGCCCTGGCCATCGCCGAGCGGGAAGCCACTGACGCGGGGCAGCCCACCGGCTGACCGGCCCGACGGACAAGGACATCCTCATGAGCGCATCCACCCCACGACGCCGCGTCGTCGACAATGAGGGACACGAGCACGTGTACCCGACCACCTCCGCCATCGAGCAGGTCAACCTGCTCAACCCGGGCGGGGTGAGCAACAAGGGGCTCCAGGCCGGCAAGGTCGGCCTGCTCGGGGCGGTGGTGATCGGCGTCTCCGTCGTCGCCCCCGCCTACACGTTGACCTCGGGCCTCGGGCCGACCATCAGCACCGTCGGCACCCACGTGCCCGCGATCCTGCTGCTCGGCTTCATCCCGATGCTCCTGGTGGCCCTCGGCTACCGGGCGCTGAACACGCGGGTGCCGGACTCCGGCACGTCGTTCACCTGGGCCACGCACGCCTTCGGGCCGTATGTCGGGTGGATGGGCGGCTGGGGGCTCATCGCCGCCTCCGTGATCGTGCTGTCCAACCTGGCGGCCGTCGCCGTCGACTTCACGTTCCTGCTGCTCGCCCAGATCACCGGGAGCCAGGCCATCGCGGACCTGGCCGGCAACCTGTGGGTCAACATCCCCCTGACCCTGGTGTACCTGGCCCTGGCCGGATGGATCTCGCACCGCGGCATGGAGACCACCAAGCACCTGCAGTACATCCTGGTGGCCTTCCAGATCCTGGCCCTCGGTGCGTTCGCGGTCGCCGCCCTGACGCAGTCCTCCCGTGGCGCGGGCTTCGACCCCACCCCGGTGCAGCTGGACTGGTTCAACCCGTTCACCGCGGGCGACTTCAGTGTGGTCGCGGCCGGCGTCTCCCTGTCCATCTTCCTGTTCTGGGGCTGGGACGTGACCCTCACGATGAACGAGGAGACCAAGGACCCCGAGCGCACCCCCGGCCGGGCCGCCGCCGTCACCGTGTTCGTCATCATCGCCGTCTACATCCTGTCCGCCCTGGCCGTGATCTCCTGGGCGGGCATCGGCTCCGAGGGCCTGGGCGCGGGCAACCCGGACAACCAGGAGTCGATCTTCGCGGTCCTCGCCGGCCCGATCCTGGGCCCCTTTGCCGTGATCATGTCCAGCGCGATCCTCGTCAGCTCCCTGGCCTCCCTGCAGTCCACCATGGTCTCCCCGGCCCGCACCCTGCTGGCGATGGGCTTCTACCGGGCTGTGCCCGCGCGCTTCGCCGAGCTGAGCCCCCGGTTCAACAGCCCGGCCTTCGCGACCTGGGTGTGCGCGGGCTTCGCCGGCCTCTTCTACGTCGTCACGCGGCTGCTCTCCGAGAACGCCCTGTGGGACACCATCACCGCTCTGGGCCTGATGATCTGCTTCTACTACGGCATCACCGCCCTGGCCTGCGTCTGGTACTTCCGCCGCGAGTGGTTCACCTCGGTGGGCAACGCCCTCACCACCTTCCTGTTCCCGCTGATCGGCGGCCTCGTGCTGCTGGTGATGTTCTGCGTGACCGCGATGGACTCCACCGACCCCGACTACGGCTCCGGCTCCTCCGTGTTCGGTGTCGGCACCGTGTTCATCCTGGGCATGGGCGTGCTGGCCATCGGCGTGGTACTGATGATGTGGACGCGGCTGCGCCACCCGGCCTACTTCCGTGGCGAGACCCTGCCGCAGACGGACTCGACCCGACCCATCCCGATCATCCGTCCGGACGACGACGGCACTGCCGTGGTCCGGGACCCCAACGAGAGGACCCACTCATGAGCACCCCCACCGGCTATCGCGTGCAGGACCCCAGCACCGACCAGGTCGTGGAGACCTTCCCCGCCCTCGCCGACGGTGAGGTCGACCAGGTGCTGGCCGCCGCCGAGACCGCCCAGCGCGCATGGGCCGCCCGCCCCATCGAGGAACGCGCCACCATCGTGCAGAAGGTCGCGGACCTCTTCGAGGAGCGCAAAGACGAGCTCGCGCAGATCATCGCCACCGAGATGGGCAAGCGCGTGACCGAGGGCGTCGAGGAGGCGGAGTTCAGCTCGGCCATCTTCGGCTACTTCGCGGACAAGGGCCCCACCCTCGCCGCGGACCGCCCCATCGAGACCTACGGGGGCGGCCGCGCCATGATCCGCCACCTGCCCCTGGGCGTGCTGCTGGGGGTCATGCCCTGGAACTTCCCGTACTACCAGATCGCCCGTTTCGCCGCGCCGAACCTCATGCTCGGCAACGCGATCGTGCTCAAGCACGCCGAGATCTGCCCCCGCTCGGCCCTGGCCGTGCAGCAGATCATGGACGACGCCGGCGTGCCGGCCGGCGTGTACACCAACGTCTTCGCCACGCACGACCAGATCGCCGAGTTCATCGCCGACCCGCGCGTGGCCGGCGTGTCCCTGACCGGCTCCGAGCGGGCCGGCTCCGTGATCGGCGCGCTCGCGGGCCAGCACCTCAAGAAGGCCGTCCTCGAGCTCGGCGGGTCGGACCCGTACATCGTGCTCGACGCCGAGGACCCGGCCGAGGCCGCCCGCACCGCGTGGGCGACCCGCATGTACAACATGGGCCAGGCCTGCAACTCCAACAAGCGCATGATCGTCACGGCGGACATCCATGACGCCTTCGTGGCCGAGCTGGTGTCCCTGGCCGAGGCCATGAAGCCCGGGGAGGCCGCCGACGAGGACCCGACGGTGTTCACCCCGCTGTCCTCGCGCGGTGCCGCCGAGGGCCTGGCCGAGCAGGTGGAGCGGGCCCGTCAGCAGGGCGCGACCGTCCACGTCGGCGGGACCGTCACGGACGAGGCGGGCGCCCGCTTCGCCCCGGCCGTGATCACGGGCGTCACCTCCGAGATGGACGCCTACCGCGAGGAGCTCTTCGGCCCCGTCGCCGTCGTCTACAAGGTGGAGTCCGCGGACGAGGCGCTCGCTCTCGCCAACGACTCCCAGTACGGCCTGGGCGGCGCCGTGTTCTCCCAGGACGAGGCTCAGGCCGAGCGGATCGCCCGGCAGCTCGAGGTCGGCATGGCCAACGTCAACACGCCGGCGGGAGAAGGGGCGGAGATCCCGTTCGGCGGCATCAAGCGCTCCGGCTTCGGCCGCGAGCTCGGCCCGCTCGGCATGGACGAGTTCGTCAACAAGCAGATGTACTTCGTCCAGGACTGACACCCCACGACGACGACGGGCCCGCCTCCGGTGACCGGAGGCGGGCCCGTCCGCGTCCCGCCGGCGTGGCGGGAGCGATGGGTCAGCGACGCGCATGTCGCACAGCGGGTTCTAGGCTGGCGCGCCCTTGTCCCTTCAACCGGGGCGCGGCCATCATGGACCGGATCCCCGTCGAGAACTGCAGAATCGAGAATGTCTGATGTACCCCACCCCGATTACCTTCGACGTGGCGCGCGCCGGCCGCGCTCTCGCCCAGGTCAGTGTCCGCACCCTGGCCACCGCGGCCGGTCTCGAGAAGGAGCAGCTGCGCCGCTTCGAGAAGGGGCTGGCCGACCTGCGGGTGGACGAGCGTCTGCGTCTGGAGAAGGCCCTGCTGAAGTACGGCGTCGGGCTGGTCCCGGAGGACGAGTTCGGCGGCACGGGGGTCCGCCGGATCTTCACCGCCGAGAAGTCCCGGCGCATCGAGGCCATGGAGAACGAAGGCGGCCCCGCGTACGAGGACGACATCTGAGTCCTCCGCCGACAGGCGGACGGCCCCGCATCCCGGGCAGGGATGCGGGGCCGTCGTCGTCGGTCCGCCGGTGGCGGGGGCTCAGGCGGACTGCAGCGCGTTCGTGACCTCGCTCAGGCCCTCCTTGAGGAGGTCTTCACCGATGGTCAGCGGCGGCAGGAAGCGTACGACGTTGCCGTAGGTGCCGCAGGTGAGCAGGATGACGCCGGCGGCGCGCACGGCCGCGGCCACGGTGGCGGTCAGCGTCGCGTCCGGCTCGCCGGTGGCGGGGTCCACGAACTCGATCGCCATCATCGCGCCGCGGCCGCGGACCTCGGCGATGCGGTCGTCGGCGTTCTGCGCGAAGTGCTCGCGGATGACCTGCTCGATCCGGCGGGCCTTCTCCAGGAGACCGTCCTCCTCGACGGCCTCGAACACGGCGAGCGCCGCCGCCGTGGCGACGGGGTTGCCGCCGTAGGTGCCCCCGAGGCCGCCCGGGTGCACGGAGTCCATCACCTCGGCGCGGCCGGTGACGCCGGAGAGCGGCATGCCGCCGGCGATGCCCTTGGCGGTCGCCATCAGGTCCGGCTCGATGCCCTCGGTCTCGGAGGCGAACCAGGCGCCGGTGCGGGCGATGCCGGACTGGACCTCGTCCGCGATGAACAGGACGTCGTTGGCCTTGCACCACTCGACCACGGCCGGCAGGAAGCCCTCGGCCGGGACGATGAAGCCGCCCTCGCCCTGGATCGGCTCCATGATCACGGCGGCCAGGTTGTCGGCACCGATCTGCTTCTCCAGCGCGGAGATGGCACGCTGCGCGGCCTCGGCGCCGGACAGGCCGTCGCGTAGCGGGTAGGAGCCGGGCACGCGGTAGATCTCGGGGGCGAACGGTCCGAAGCTGTGCTTGTAGGGCATGGACTTGGCGGTCAGCGCCATCGTCAGGGTGGTGCGGCCGTGATAGGCGTGGTCGAACGCGGCCACAGCCTGCTTGCCGGTGTAGGCGCGGGCCACCTTGACGGCGTTCTCCACGGCCTCGGCGCCGGAATTGAACAGGGCGGTGCGGGTCTCGCCGGGGATCGGGCTGGTGCGGTCCAGCTGCTCGGCCACGGCCACGTAGCCCTCGTAGGGCGTGATCATGAACGAGGTGTGGGTGAACTGCGCGACCTGCTCCTGGACGGCGGCCACGACGCGCGGGTGGGAGGCGCCCACGGAGGTGACGGCGATGCCGGAGGCCAGGTCGATCAGGCGGTTGCCGTCCACGTCCTCGAGGATGCCGCCCGCGGCGCGGGCCGCGTACACCGGCATGGTGGTGGCCACGCCGGCCGGGACGGCGCGCTTCTGGCGCTCGGCGAGCTCACGGGAGCGAGGGCCGGGCAGCTCGGTGGCCAGATGGCGGGTCTGCTCGAGGTCGGGGGTGGCGGTCATGGGGATGCCTCCTGGGGACGGCTCACGGGGAGCGTGGACGACGGGCGGGCACGACGACGACGCGTCGGGCCGCGTCCTCCCATGGTGGGGCGTCGAGTCCATGCCGTCCAGTGATGATCTGGCATGGTGGCTATGCTCATCCGGCATGGACGAGAAACTGCTCAGGGCCTTCGTCACGGTGGCCGAGGTCGGCACGGTCTCGGGGGCCGCGATCCGCCTGGATCTCGTGCAGTCCGCGCTCAGTCGGCAGCTGCAGCGGCTTCAGCGTGAGCTGCGCCTGCCCCTGTTCGCCCGGGTCGCCGGCCGGTTCGAGCTGACGACGGCCGGCGAGGCGTTCCTCCCGGTGGCGCGCGAGGTCCTCGTCGCCCATCGACGGGCGGAGCAGGCGGCCCGCGCGCTCGCCTCCGGTCGGCTCACGGACGTGGCCGTGGCCGCGCCGGGCACCACCCTCATCGATGTCGTGCTGCCGTTCGTGGCCACCTTCGGCGAGGAGGACCCGCGCCCGCGCGTCGCGGAGACCCAGCTGGACGACTCGCTGCTCGACGCCGTCGCGCGGCACGACCTCGTGGTGATGCCGACGGTGCCGCCCCCCTCCGTCGCGTCGCTGCCGCTGATGGACCTGCCGGTCTGGGCGTACGTCGCCCCGGGCCACCCCTGGGCGGGCCGGACGCGGGTGTCCCTCGACGACCTCGTGGCCCAACCCGTCGTCGCGCCCGCCCGCACCTTCATGGCGCGACGCGTCCTCGACGGCGCCGTGGCCGTGGCGGGCCTCACGCCGCCGGCCCTCGTCGAGGCGAACTCCGGGCGGGTGGCCCAGGCCCTGGTCGCGACGGGGGCGGGCGTCGCCGTCGTCACCGAGGACCCGGCCTTCGGGCTGACGCCGGTGCGGGTCATCGCGCAGGGGCGGACGCTCGCGGTACGACTGCACGCGGCGTGGCGGGAGGACCACTTCGCCGCCGAGACGCTGCAGGCGCTCGCCCGTCGCCTGCAGGCCTTCGTCCGGGACCGCTATGCCGAGCCCGGGGATGACGCGCCGCGCTGAGGCCGGAGCGCGTGAGACCATGCCGTCGTCGGACGCGGCCCCGGGCGGGCCGCGTCGATGCACACGAGGGGAGAACCCGGATGAACACCACCGTCCGACGCGCCCTGTGGGTGGTCCTGGTGCTGCTGTGCCTGGGACTCGTGTTCCTCGCGCTGCGCGGGGTGCTGGCGGTCGGCGCCGTGCCGATCAGCGCCGCCCCCACCCTCAGCGCCACGGCGTCCGCGACCCCGTCGCCGTCGCCGTCGCCGTCCTCGGCACGCTTCACGCCCAGCCCCGCACCGACGGCCACACCGATCCCGACGCCGAGCCCGTCCTCGGCGTCACCCACGCGGGAGGCGGCGGTTCCCGTCGAGACCCAGGAGCTCGCCGGCACACCCACGCCGTCCGAGGAGCCGACCCCCACCGAGGAGCCGGCGCCGTCCGAGGAGCCGGCACCGTCCGAGGAGCCGACCCCCGCCGCGGCCGCCCACCTCTCCGGCCCCGCCGCCCCGTGGGACGAGGTCACGGCGACGCCCGTGCACGTGGACGTCCACCAGGACGGCGAGCAGATCGTCGGAGCGGGGATCGACCTCACGCAGTTGGATGAGGGCGGCGACCTGGACCCGGAGCCACAGACGGTCGGCTGGTACGGCCCGCCGCAGTGGGGCACCACGCCGGGGGAGCGCTCCCGGTACGCGGGGGTCCTGGCCGGGCACGTCGTCTACTACGGCGTGCGGGACGTGTTCTGGAACCTGGGCGACGTGCGCGCGGGTGCCGTCGTCGTGGTGACATACGACGACGGCACGCAGGCCGCCTTCGAGGCGGACGCGGACGCGGTCTCGGTGGAGAAGGAGGCGCTCACCCAGGATCCGGCGCACCGCTGGGCCTGGGAGCCCGGGGGCGACGACGCGAAGGTCACGCTGATCACGTGCGACCTCGTGCCGGGCACCGGGATGGCCGGGAACGCCTTCAACAACTGGGTGGTGCAGGCCACCCGCGTCGCCTGAGGCCGCGGCGACCCCGGGGCAGGGAGGCCGGAGGGGTACCCTGGGGAGGCCGGGGCGGCCGACCGCGTCGGACCGCCATTGACCCCGTGACCGGGTGACGACCGCCGAGAGGACCTGCGCCCATGAGCCGAGCCGACATCGCCCCCGCCCGCGTGCGCCCCCGCCGCTGGAGCGTGGCCGTCGGAGGGGCGCTCCTGAGCATCACCCTGGCCACCGGCGGCTGCAGCGTCGCCGAGGAGCCCGGACAGACCGGTGGCACGGAGGCGGGGAACACCTACCTGGAGGGCGTGCTGGCCAGCCCCAGCCAGACGTCCGCCGACCCGCTCGCGGCGGACATCCAGTTCGCGGGTCTGCTGCTGCGCAACCACCGCGACGCGATCCAGCAGTCCGATGAGGTGCTGGGCAAGGACGGCGTGGACCAGGAGATCCGGGCCACCGCCGAACGGATGAAGTCCGAGCACGAGGAGCGGGCGCGCCGGCTCGAGTCGATGCTCGAGGGCTGGGGCGTCCCCTCGGATGACGTGCGCGGTGCGGGTGCCGAGTCGACCCCGTCTGCGCAGCCCGAGTCCACGGAGGACGCGGAGCCGACCCAGATCGTGGGCGACGAGCTGCGCGCCGGACTCCTGTCCGACCGGGAGAAGAACGTGCTGGCCGCCGCCGAGCCGGAGGAGGCGGGACGGATCTACCTGCTCCAGATGCGCCGCCTCTATCAGGGCGCGCTGACGATCTCCGCCACGGAGGCGGAGGACGGCTCGGACGACGCGGCGAAGGAGCTGGCCTCCAGCGTGGTCGAGGGCCATCGCAAGGAGCTGGAGAGTTTGGCCGCGACGCTCGGGGAGATGGGCGTGATCGGGTCGAGCGGGGCGCGCACGGCGGAACCGTCCGGGTTCACCGGCCCCATCAAGATCGAGGGCACCGGCGCCGACGGCGGCTCCGTCCCCTCGGACTTCGTCCCGGAGCCGCTGCAGCGGGTGCGCAACTTCCGCGCCACCCAGAAACCGGTGCTGCCGTCGTCGAGCTCGCCCAGTTCCTCCAGCGCGTCGGGCCCCGCCAGCGCGTCCGGCCGGGACGCCGAGGACCAGCGGGGGCGGGACGCCGCATCGGCGAGCCCGTCGCCCAGCCCGGCCGACACGGCGCAGGCCACCCCGCGCCCCTCCTCCGGGGCAAGCCCCTCGTCCAGCGCGTCCCGCTGACGCGCCGCATCGGCCGGACGGCCCGATCCGCATCGGGCGACGCCGTGACCGAGTCGATAGCGCTTCGTCACCGGTCAGTGACCCGCCTCACGTCTGTGCGGCATAGATTCGTGCCGACGCGGCGAGTGCGGCATCCGGTCGACCTCGGGCGTCCGAGCCGGGGAACCCTTCGGCCCGTCGCAGCACCGCACCCCTGGAGGAGCACGATGCGCACCGCCCGACCGACCCGCCTTGCCGCCGCCCTGGGCGCCGGCGTCCTTCTCACCGGCCTGGGGGCGACCCCCGTCCTCGCCTCACCCGCCCACCCCGCTGGATGGACCGCCGAGCACGACCTGCCCGGCGGATCCTTCCTCGTGGCCAGCGCGGAGGGTGAGACCGGTGCCTCCTTCGGCACCGAGTTCGAGGTGGACGAGTCCGACGTCCGCCTGACGGTGGCTCCGGTGCTGGAGGGGGAGGCCCGCGGCGCCGAGACCGAGGTCCCGTTCACGTACGACGACGAGTTGGAGCGCGGTGACTTCGACGTCGCCGCGGCCCGGCGGAGCCTGGGCGAGTCGGGGACCGGTCCCGTCGTCTACACCCTCTACCGCTGACCCGGGCGAGCCGCTGCGCGCCGACCAGCGTCATGAGCTCGGCTTCCACATGCTCCCCACCGCCTGGGACACCACCCTGCTCGCGGCGCCGGGGGAGCGACATGTCAAGGGCCATTGAGTTCTGC